>JBAUJK010000195.1:0-5211 GCA_049683695.1 Burkholderiaceae bacterium | reverse complement strand
AAGCCATACTGAAGCGTCCATTGCTCAATTCGCAACGGTGCCGCAGTAGACGCATGAGTACCGCCAGGGTCCGGCTTGAACTGGAACGCCTATCAGGTAAGAGTTGAGGGAGTATGGGGAAAAAAAGACCGGTTTATGCCCGACTTCGCTGCTTGGTATAAGGAGTATATTGCGGACGATCAATGCCGCGTGTACTGCCGGCTCCCAAACAGTATCTCCCGCGCCATGTCGTCCATCAGCGGCTTGCGCTGCTTTGCCAGCACCTCGACGCCGCGCTGCACCGCCGGGCGGTCGCTGATGGCGTCGAACCAGCGTTTCACGTTGGGGAAATCGTCGAGCTCGACGCCTTGCTGCTTCCACGAGCGGGTCCATGGGAAGGTGGCGATGTCGGCAATCGTGTAGTCGTCGCCGGCCAGGTACGCGCATTGCGCCAGCCGCTTGTCGATCACGCCGTACAGGCGCTTGGCTTCGTTGGTGTAGCGGTTGATCGCGTATTCGATCTTTTGCGGCGCGTAGGTGCGGAAGTGATGCGCTTGGCCGAGCATCGGCCCGACGCCGCTCATCTGGAACATCAGCCATTGCAGCGTGATGAAGCGCTGGCGGTCGGTGTCGCCGAGGAATTTGCCGGTCTTGCTGGCCAGGTAGACCAGGATCGCGCCGGATTCGAACAGCGACATCGGCTGGCCGTCCGGGCCGTCCTCATCGACGATGGCGGGGATCTTGTTGTTCGGGGAAATTTCCAGAAATTCCGGCCGGAACTGGTCGCCGACGCCGATATCGATATGGTGCACGCGATACGGCAGTCCGCATTCCTCCAGCATGATGTGGACCTTGTGGCCGTTCGGGGTGGCGGTGGAATAGACGTCGATCATGACGGGCCTTTCCGGTGGGACATAAAAAGCCCGGCACTCCGTGCGCCGGGCCAGGGACGGATGGAAATCTTCCGGCCCATTATGCAGAAAACCACCGGCGCCCGCTTTGCGCCGCCGCACGGGAGCGCGGCGGCGCGCTGCCAACAGCGCTTACGAGCGCGTGATCGGCAGCTCGACTTCCTGGCCCGGCACCGGCATGTGGCGCGCCAGCTCCAGCTTCGCGATGGCGTTGCGGTGCACTTCGTCCGGGCCGTCGGCCAGTCGCAGCGTGCGGTTGCCGGCCCATTGCGCGGCCAGCGGGAAGTCGTCGGAAACGCCGCCGCCGCCGTGCGCCTGGATCGCCCAGTCGAGCACCTTTTGCGTGACGTTCGGCGCCAGCACCTTGATCATCGCGATCTCCGACTTGGCGTGCTTGTTGCCGACCGTATCCATCATGTAGGCGGCCTTCAGCGTCAGGAGGCGCGCGGTGTCGATCATGATGCGCGATTCGGCGATGCGCTCGCGCCAGACGCCCTGTTCGGAGATGCGGCGGCCGAACGCGGTGCGGTCGTTCAGGCGCTTGCACATCAGTTCCAGCGCCCGTTCGGCGACGCCGACCGCGCGCATGCAGTGGTGGATGCGGCCCGGGCCCAAGCGTCCCTGGGCGATCTCGAAGCCGCGCCCTTCGCCGAGCAGGATGTTGGAGGCCGGCACCCGCACGTTCTCCAGCAGGATTTCGCAATGGCCATGCGGCGCGTCGTCGTAGCCGAACACCGGCAGCGGCCGCGTGACGGTGATGCCGGGCGTATTCGCCGGCACCAGGATCATCGACTGCTGCGCGTGGCGCGGGCCGTCGGGATCGGTCTTGCCCATCAGGATGTAGATCGCGCAGCGTGGATCGCCGGCACCGGAAATCCACCACTTGTGGCCGTTGATCACGTAGTCGTCGCCGTCGCGCTCGATGCGGGTCTCGATGTTGGTGGCGTCGCTGGATGCCACCGCCGGCTCGGTCATCGCGAACGCCGAGCGGATCTCGCCGCGCAGCAGCGGCTCCAGCCATTGCTTCTTGTGCTCCTCGGTGCCGTAGCGCTCGATGGTCTCCATGTTGCCGGTGTCCGGCGCCGAGCAGTTGAACACTTCCGGCGCCCACGACACGCGCCCCATGATTTCGCACAGCGGCGCGTAGTCGAGGTTGGACAGGCCTTCCGGCGCGCGCGTCGATTTCGGCAGGAACAGGTTCCACAGGCCCTGTTCGCGTGCCTTCGGCTTCAGCTCCTCGATCAGCTTGGTGGGAATCCAGCGGTTGCCCTGTTCGCGGCCGTTGCGCTCGACTTCCTGCACGTAGGCTTTTTCATTCGGGTAGATGTGTTCATCCATGAACTTCAGCAGTTTGTCCTGCAGCGCCTTGCAGCGGTCCGAGTATTCGAAATCCATACCGTCTCCTGGGTAAAAATCGGTCGAAGGGAAGTGCGTGGGTACGCGGTGGGTGTGTTGGTGCGTTCAGTCCTTGCCGCCGCTGGCGTATTTCCAGCCCATCTCGGCCATCGGCCGCGCCGACTTGCCGGTGCGCAGCGCCTGCTCGCTGGAGGCGGTGCCGTCGACGTAGCGCTTCATGATGCCCTGCAGGATGCCGGCCATGCGGAACATGTTGTAGGCCAGGTAGAAGCCGAAATCCTCGCGGCGGATGGTCTTGCCGGTGCGCTCGCAATAGCGGGCGATGTACTCGTCCTCGCTCGGGATGCCGAGCGCCTTGTGGTCCAGCCCGGCGATGCCGCGGAACTGGCCGGGCGCGATGTGCCAGCTCATGCAGTGGTAGGAAAAGTCGGCCAGCGGATGGCCCAGCGTCGACAGTTCCCAGTCCAGCAGCGCCAGGATCCGCGGCTCGGTCGGATGGAAGATCATGTTGTCCATCCGGTAGTCGCCGTGCACGATCGCCGTTTCGTCGCCGGCCGGGATGTTCTGCGGCAGCCATTCGATCAGGCGGTCCATCGCCTCGATCTTTTCGGTTTCCGACGCGCGGTACTGCTTGGTCCAACGGTCGATCTGGCGCTGGAAGTAGTTGCCCGGCTTGCCGTAGTCGGCCAGGCCGATGGCGGCATAGTCGATCGTGTGCAGCTGCGCGATCACGCGGTTCATCTCGTCGTAGATGGCGCCGCGCTCGGCCGGCGTCATGCCGGGCAGCGCCTGGTCCCACAGCACGCGGCCGTCGACGAATTCCATGATGTAGAAGGCGCGCCCGATCACCGCTTCGTCGGTGCACAGCGCGTACTGTTTGGCGGCCGGGAAACCGGCCTTGGACAGCGCATCCATCACGCGGAATTCGCGGTCGATCGCATGCGCCGACGCCAGCAGCTTGGCGGCCGGGCCGGGCTTGGTGCGCAGCACGTAGCGCTGGCCGTCGACCGTGATCTTGAAGGTCGGATTGGATTGCCCGCCCTTGAACTGTTCCACCTGCAGCTCGCCCTTGATCGGGCCGATGTGCTGCTGCATGTAGGCGCGCAACGCGCCGGTGTCGAATTTCTGGCGCTCGGAAACGGGCATGGTGCCCATGAATTCTTCGAACATCGTGTCTCCCGGACGGCTGCGCGACGCAGCCCTTTGTGTGGCGGTTAGTGGGTTGATTCTAACCGATAAAATAGAACGAACGTACTATTTGAATTCAAAAAACACGCCCGGCGGGCGGGCGAGGTCAGAAACGGAATGCGCACCATTGCATCATCCCGGCGAAAGTCGGGGTCCAGCGACGTTGAACACCTTGAAAACGCCGCTGGATTCCGGCTCGCGCCGCAATGACAGCGAAGGGCTGGCGGCCCGCGAAGCTTACAGCCCGCGCGCTTTCCGATACTGGTTCCACAGCGATTCCATCGTCGTGTCGCGCGACGCATCCTGCAGCTGCGACAGCGGCGAATAGTTGACGATGCGCACCACCCAGTCGTGCGGGTCGGCGCCGACGTCCAGCACGTTGATGCAGCCGGCGGTCTGCGCCAGCCCGCCCATGAACAGCCGCTGGCCGGTCAGCGCATGCGACAGGATCGCGCGATTGACGCCGCCGTGCAGCACCAACAGCACCGTGTCCCAGTCGGGATCGGCGCGCAGCCGGTCCAGGGACGGGTGGACGCGATCCATCAGCTGGCCGATCGATTCGCCGCCGAGGAACTGCTTGTCTTCGGTGACCAGTCCTTCGAAAGCGCTGATGAAGGCGTTCTTCAGTTCGTCGTCGCGGATTTCCGACAGCTTGCCGCCTTTCAGTTCCTCCAGTTCGGGCCAGATTTCCAGTTCGATTTGCTGCCCGGTCTCGGCCAGCACGCGCTCGGCGGTCTGCACCGTGCGCGGCAGGCCGGACACGATCACGCGGTCGAAGCGCACCGGCTGCTGCGCGAATACCTTGCCGGCCGCGGTGGCCTGCGCCTGGCCGCGCTCGTTCAGCGGCACCGTGTCGGGGTGGAAGGGCGTGCCCTTGGGGTCGAAATAGGTGACATTGCCGTGCCGCATCAAGTAGATGCGGCGTCGTGCGTGCTTGATTTCCATGAGTGTCTTCTGCGGTCGGGTTGCGGTTACTTGTATTGCGGTTTTCTCTTTTCGAGGAAGGCGGAGATCCCTTCCTGGGCGTCGCGGTGGTGCAGGCTGGCGACGAAGCTGTGCCGTTCCGCCTCGAACTGGCGCGCCAGCGGATTCTGTTCGGCGTCGGTAACCAGGCCCTTGATCCGTTCGACCGCGTGCGGCGACAGCGCCGCCAGCTCGTCGGCCCAGGCCAGCGCCGATTCCAGCGCGCCGCCGTCCGCCACCACGCGGTTCACCAGCCCTGCTGCGTGCAGGCGCGGCGCCAGCACAGGCTTGCCCTCGATCAGGATTTCGGTCGCCAGCTGGCGCGGCAGCGCGCGCGTCAGGAACCAGGAGCCGCCGCCGTCCGGCGTCAGCCCGACCTTGACGTAGGCCATCACGAACTTGGCCGAGGCGCCGGCGACGATCAGATCGCAGGCCAGCGCCAGCGAAAAGCCGGCGCCGGCGGCGGCGCCCTCGACCGCCGCGATCACCGGCTTCGGGCAGGCGCGCAGCGCGTCGACCCAGCCGTTCAGCGCATCGATCGCGCTCACCTGCACCGACGGATCCTGCGCGCGGTTTTCCAGCAGCCGGTTGAGGTTGCCGCCGGCGCAAAAGAAATTATCGGCGCCGGTCAGCACCACCGCACGCAGGCTGTCGTCGCGCTCGGCGGTGGTGAGGGTTTCGATGGCGGCGGCGTACATGTCCGGGTGCAGCGCATTCTTCGCACCGGGATTGGACAGCGTCAGGATCAGCGTGGCGTCGCGGCGCGCGGCAAGCAGTTCAGCGGGCATGGGAATGGCCGGGAAAGGGAGAAAGA
>JBAUJK010000194.1:0-2244 GCA_049683695.1 Burkholderiaceae bacterium | reverse complement strand
GCGATGAACAGCACCAGCAGCAGGCCGGCCTGCAGGCCGAGGATGGTGCCGGTGGCTTTTTTCAGGCCGTACGACAGTCCGTGCGACATCGACAACACGGCACCGGAACCGGGCGAGACGGCGATCAGGCAGGCGGCGACAACAAAGGTGATCCAGGCGGCGAAGCTCATCGGAGTTTCCGGCAAAAAAGAGAATTATGCCGTGGCGGCGCGGGCTTTGCCGTGCCGCCGGCGGTGCCGGCCGGGGCGGTATTTGCCTTACGTTTACGTAAACGTAAATCCTCGGTATGATTTGCGGAAACCGGGGCGGCCGGCAGCCGGCGGCTGCCCACCACTCCATGCCGTTCCAACCCGAGACTGCCGATGCCGACCCTATCCGCCCAGCTCGAACGCTTCATCCAGGCCAGCTTTGCGCGCCAGGGCGCGCTGATGGCGTGGCAGGCGCGCCTGCATGACCTCGCGCCCGGCGCCTGTGCGATCACGCTGCCGATGAGCGTGGCGGTGACGCAGCAGCACGGCTATTTCCACGGCGGCGTGATCGGCGCGCTGGCCGACGCCGCCGGCGGCTATGCAGCCAATACGCTGCTGATGCCGGAGGCGGAATGCCTGACCGCCGAATACAAGATCAACATCCTGGCGCCCGGCATCGGCGAGGCGCTGGTGGCGCGCGGCTCGCTGCTGAAGAAAGGGCGTACGCTGGTGATCGCGCGCGCCGACGTCTTCGCGGTCAACGGCGGCGCCGAAAAGCTGTGCGCGGTGATGCAGCAGACGCTGTTCGCGATTCCCTGCGCGCACGCCGACCAATTCGACCCGCAACCCTGATCCCCTGAGGACGCCATGATCCATCTTCCCGGACTGACCTTCGACCACGGCGAGGACATCGCCGCGCTGCGCGAATCGGTGCAGCAATTCGCGCAAAAGGAAATCGCGCCGCGCGCCGCCGAAATCGACCGCAGCGACCAGTTCCCGATGGATCTGTGGCGCAAGATGGGCGAGCTCGGCATCCTCGGCATCACGGTCGGCGATGAATACGGCGGCGCCGACATGGGTTACCTGGCGCACATCGTCGCGATGGAGGAAATCTCGCGCGCGTCGGCTTCGGTCGGGCTGTCCTACGGCGCCCATTCCAACCTGTGCGTGAACCAGATCAAGCGCAACGGCACGCCGGAGCAGAAGGCGAAATACCTGCCGAAGCTGATTTCCGGCGAACACGTGGGCGCCTTGGCGATGTCGGAGCCGAACGCCGGCTCCGACGTGGTCAGCATGAAGCTGTCGGCGGTCCTGAAGGGCGACCATTATGTCTTGAACGGCAGCAAGATGTGGATCACCAACGGTCCCGACGCCGACACGCTGGTGGTGTACGCGAAGACCGACCTCGAAGCCGGCCCGCGCGGCATGACCGCGTTCCTGATCGAAAAGGGCTTCAAGGGCTTTTCGATCGCGCAAAAGCTCGACAAGCTCGGCATGCGCGGCTCGCACACCGGCGAACTGGTGTTCCAGGATTGCGAAGTGCCGGTCGAAAACGTGCTGGGCGGCGTCGGCCGCGGCGTCAACGTGCTGATGTCGGGGCTGGACTTCGAACGCACCGTGCTGTCCGGCGGGCCGCTCGGCATCATGGCCGCCTGCATGGACGTGGTGGTGCCGTACGTGCACGAACGCAAGCAGTTCGGCCAGGCGATCGGCGAATTCCAGCTGATGCAGGGCAAGCTGGCCGACATGTACTCGACCATGATGGCCTGCCGCGCCTACGTCTACGCGGTCGGCCAGGCCTGCGACCGCGCCAGCACCCCGGACGCGGTGCGCGCACTGCGCAAGGACGCCGCCGGCGCGATCCTGTATTCCGCCGAAAAAGCCACCTGGATGGCCGGCGAAGCGATCCAGACCCTGGGCGGCAACGGCTACATCAACGAAAACCCGACCGGACGGCTGTGGCGCGACGCCAAACTGTACGAAATCGGCGCCGGCACCAGCGAAATCCGCCGCATGCTGATCGGACGGGAGTTGTTTGCAGAGACGTGTTAGTGGGAGTATGTGCTTAAGCCGGACGTATTTCCTCCGAGATAGGCCGGCATTGCGGGGAGTATAGGTTGCGGCCCAGGTTTTCGCCGTTACCGTTGCTTTTGTAGTTGCTTCTGACTTTGATATGCCCCGCTTGGACGCTGCCGCTGCTGCGGCGCCGAAATCGGATCAGAAATGAAACATGTTCGAGCGCAGCGAGTTGGTTTCATTTCCCGATTTTGGCGTT
>JBAUJK010000193.1:0-12783 GCA_049683695.1 Burkholderiaceae bacterium | reverse complement strand
CTCCGGGATCATCAGATTTTCGTGCGGCGCATGTCGCATCTTGAGAAAAGGCTGGCGGCCGGGATGGCCGGAAACAATTCGGTTGTACGCGAACGCAGGCCTTTGTTTCTTGCGGCAAAACAACAATTGGCCAGAAGGATTTGCCGCTCGGAACCGGCGCGCTGGCGGCGAGAGGAAAGCTGGCGGGGAAGGCGGCAGCGATGCCGGGACAGGCGCCTACAGGATGCGATGTTGGCGCAGATAGCGGTCGACGATCTCCAGCCGGCTGCCGGGGTCGTCCAGTTCCAGGAGCTTTTGCCGCGCCCTGGGCGGAATCGGCAGGATTTCGCACCAGCGGTCGGCCACCCAGCCGGCGTCGTCCAGCCGCAGCGGCCGCGCGAACGGGCTTTGATAGCCGGGTTCGTCGGCGGCTCCCTTGCGGTCGATGTCCTCGATCACCAGCCGCAGAGTGCTGGCGCAGCTGGCGTGGGCCGCGGATACCGGTTGCGGTGCCGGTTCCGGCAACAGTTCGATGCGTGCTTCCAGCCGTTGGCTGAAGGTGCGCTGCTCGATGATCCTGAAGCGCAGGCCGCCGCGCGCGCGCACGGTCAGGATGCCATCCGACCGCATGTCCCAGTCGCTGATGTGGGCCAGGCAGCCGACGCTTTCCGGTTCGGCCGCAGCGCCGGTTTCCTGGCCGCTGCGGATCAGCACTACGCCGAACGGCGCCGCGGTTTTCATGCAGGCGCCGATCATGTCGATGTAGCGGGTTTCGAAGATCTTCAGCGCCAGCAAGCCGTCCGGGAACAGCACTGCGTGCAGCGGAAACAGCGGCAACCAGGGAGCGTCGGCGGGCATGGTCAGGTTGCGCGGAAAGAGGAGGGAGGAAAGCCTATGGCGGGGCGCCGGCTAGCCAAGTTCGCGATGGCGACGCACCACCCGTTCGGCCGGCTGGAAATACCGCGCCAGCCGCTCGACCATGTACACCGAGCGGTGCTGGCCGCCGGTGCAGCCGATGGCGACGGTCAGGTAGCTGCGGTTGTCGTTCTTGAACGCGGGCAGCCATTTTTCGACGAAGCCGCGGATGTCGCGCTCCATCTCGGCCGCCATCGGCAGCGCGTCGAGGAATTCGATCACCGGCGCATCGCGCCCCGTCAGCGGGCGCAGCCGCAGGTCGTAGAACGGGTTGGGAATCATGCGCACGTCGAATACCAGGTCGGCGTCCAGTGGCACGCCGAACTTGAACGCGAACGACACGAACAGCACGGTCAGCGGTGCGCGTTCGCTGGCGACGAATTCCTTGACCCACTGGCGCAGCTTGTTGGCCGACAGGCCGGAGGTGTCGATCACGTGCCCGAGTTCCTTGACCGAATCCAGCATGTCGCGCTCCTGCAGGATGCATTCGGTCAGGGTCAGGCGGTCGGCCGGATTCTGGCCCGGGCGCAGCCGGTGCGACAGCGGATGGCTGCGCCGGGTTTCGGAATAGCGGGTGATCAGGGCCTCGGTCTTGGCGGTCAAAAACAGCACGCGTACGTCGTGTCCCTGTTCGCGCAGCGATTGTACGTCGGACGGCAGGCTCGCCAGCGAATCGGCGCTGCGGGCGTCGGTAGCCACCGCCAGCATCTGCGCGCCTTCGCGGATGCGGGTCGCCACCAGTTCGCGCAGTAGCGTCGGCGGCAGGTTGTCGACGCAGAAGTAGCCGGCGTCCTCCAGCACGTTCAGCGCCACCGTCTTGCCCGAGCCGGAAATCCCGGTGATGAGAATGATCCGCATCGGGCCATGATACCGCATGGTCGCGCCGCTGGCCGGGACGTGCGGCTATCCGCTATTGACCGTCCATTTCGCGCCGCTGGCGCTCCATGAAATCGGCCAGCGTGTCGATGCCGCGCAACTGCAGGATGGTGTTGCGCACTGCTGCCTCCAGCAGCACCGCCAGGTTGCGGCCGGCGGCCACCGGGATCACCACCTTGCGCACCGGCAGGCCGAGTACTTCCTGGGTTTGCGGGTCGACCGGCAGCCGCTCGTAGTTTTCCTCCAGCGAGCCGCGCCGCACCAGGTGCACGATCAGCTTCAGCCGCATCTTGCGGCGCACCGCGGTCTCGCCGAAGATGGTCTTGATGTCCAGCAGGCCCAGGCCGCGCACTTCCAGCAGGTTTTGCAGCAGCGGCGGGCAGCGGCCCTCGATCATGTCGGGTGCGATGCGCGCGACTTCGACCGCGTCGTCCGCCACCAGTCCGTGGCTGCGCGAGATCAGCTCCAGCCCCAGCTCGCTTTTTCCGAGGCCCGATTCGCCGGTGATCAAAACGCCGACACCCAGCACGTCCATGAACACGCCGTGCATCGTCACGCGCTGCGCCAGCTTCTTCGACAGGTAGACGCGCAGGTAGTCGATCACCTGCGCCGCCGGCAGCGGCGTCGAAAACAGCGCGATGTTCTTTTCGTCGGCCATCGCCAGGATGTCGGCCGGCGCTTCCAGTCCCTGGGCGATGATGAAGGCGGGCGGCTCGCCGGCCACCAGCTCGGCGGTCTGGTAGGCGCGCGAAGCCGGCGACAGGCGCCGGTAATACTCGATTTCCTGGTGGCCGAACACTTGCAGGCGGCCCGGGTGGATCAGGTTCAGGTGACCGACCTGGTCGGCGGCGGAGGCGGCGTCGCCGAGGATCAGGCGTTCGCCGCCGGAAAAGCCGGCGAACCAGCCGAGAGCCAGCGTCTCGCGGTTATCGTCGTACAGCTGCTGGATCGACAGGGAGGTGGGAGCGGGCATGGTCGGCGGCCGGTGGCGGCGGAAGGGAAATGGGCGGCAGGCGGGCGGCGCCGCGGCCGGCATGCTAGCCGAACTTCAGCGCGCGCGGCTGCCAGTTGACCAGGCGCGCATGGACCGCGGCCGGATCGGTCTCGCGCGCCAGCGCGGCGCGGAAGTCGTCATCGGAAAACATTTCGGCGATCTCGGACAGGATTTCCAGATGGTGCTGGGTCACGTGGTCCGGGATCAGCAGGAAGATCAAGAGGCTGACCGGCAGCCCGTCCGGCGATTCGAACGGGATCGGCTCGCGCAGGTGGATGAAGGCCGCCAGCGGCGCCTTCAGGCCCTTGATGCGGCCGTGCGGTACCGCCACCCCATGCCCAAGCCCGGTCGAACCGAGCCGTTCGCGCGCGAACAGATTGTCGGACACCGTCGAACGCGCGATGCCGCAATTGTTTTCGAAGATCAGTCCGGCCTGCTCGAACGCGCGCTTCTTGCTGGAGACTTCCAGATCCAGCACGACGTTTTTCGGCGACAGGATGCTAGCGAGATGGGTCATTGATGCCATGGTGCAGTGCACAAAACATTCGTTCGAGCCAGATTATAGGCCAGTTCGCCGCCGCCGCCACCGGTGTGCGACCGATGTTTGATTCTACTCCGGGGCGGGCGTAGCGGTGCTGCCACGGGTTGGCCGCCACGGTTTATGATGTTGGGGAGTATTTTTAATACCGCGCGCCAATATTCCGGGAGAGGCCCATTTTTAAGTAAACACCTCCCTAGTATATGGATTTGCCCGGTTGTCACTGGCGCGCGTTGCGCAGGTTCGGCGGCCGCCCGCCGCTGGTGAAATTGCTGCGCCACGGATTGATGTCGAGGCCGCCGCGGCGCGTGTAGCGCGCGTGCACCGCCAGCTTCTGCGGCCGGCAGCGGCGCAGGATGTCGACGAAGATGCGCTCGACGCACTGCTCGTGGAATTCGTTGTGCTCGCGGAAGCCGATCAGGTAGCGCAGCAGCCCCTCCTGATTGATCGGCGCGCCGACGTAATGGATCTGCACGCTGCCCCAGTCCGGCTGGCCGGTCACCAGGCAGTTCGATTTCAAGAGGTGCGACAGCAGCGTTTCCTCGACGATCGCCTCCGGCTCGGTATGCAGCAGCTGCGGGTCGGGCTGGTAGGCGTCGACTTCGATGTCGAGCCGATCCAGCAACAGTCCATCCAGCTCGCCCATCCTCAGGCTGCCGAAATCGGCCGGCAGCACCAGCTCGATCTGCACCGGCGCGCCGAAGCCGGCCGACAGGTCGGCGCGCAGCAGCTCCAACAGCGCTTCGGTGCCGGCCAGCCGGGTCTGGTTGAAGGAATTCAGGTACAGCTTGAACGACTTCGATTCGATGATGTTGGGCGAATCGGCCGGCACCGTGATGGTCGCGATCGCCAGCTGCGGCTTGCCGCGCAGGTTCAGCCACGAGATTTCATAGGCGTTCCAGACGTCGATGCCGAAGAACGGCAGCGTACCGTGGATGCCCAGTTGCTCGCGCTTGGGCTGGCGCGAGATCGGAAACAGCAGCGAGGGGTCGTAGCGGGTGACGTACTGCGCCGGCCGGCCGAGCGGCGATTGGTCTGGCGTGGGAAAACTGTCCATGGCGGGAAAATGCGGAAAACGCCATTTTGACAGGTTTCGCCGGCCCAGATGGTGGCCAGACACGGCCACGGGCGGCGTTGTAACGGCGGTCTATTGCCGCAAAAAAAGTCATTCCAGCGGTAAAAAGTGATAGCATTTGCAGCCCGCCGTCCCGACTTGCGCCGCTCTACCCGAGGCTCTGCCGCTGCGGTCGGCGCGAGCCCCCACCTGCCCCCAGAGATCCTGGCTCCAGAAGCGCGCTCGCAGTGCCCCCTATTCATTAAAGGAACGATCTTGAAATACGCCAGTCTGGATGACTTTCTCGCCATGGTCGCGGCGCGCGATCCCAATCAACCGGAATTTCTGCAGGCGGTCAAGGAAGTCATGGCCAGCTTGTGGCCGTTCATTCGCGCCAATCCGAAGTACGCCGAACACGGGTTGCTGGAGCGCCTGGTCGAGCCGGAGCGCGTGATCCAGTTCCGCGTATCGTGGGTCGACGACCGCGGCCAGACCCAGGTCAACCGCGCCTTCCGCGTCCAGCACAGCTCGGCGATCGGCCCGTTCAAGGGCGGCATGCGCTTCCACCCGTCGGTCAACCTGTCGATCCTGAAGTTCCTCGGCTTCGAGCAGACCTTCAAGAACGCGCTGACCACGCTGCCGATGGGTGGCGGCAAGGGCGGCTCCGACTTCGACCCGAAGGGCAAGAGCGACGGCGAAGTGATGCGCTTCTGCCAGGCGCTGATGCTCGAGCTGTACCGCCACTTGGGCTCCAACACCGACGTGCCGGCCGGCGACATCGGCGTCGGCGCGCGCGAAGTCGGCTTCATGGCCGGCATGATGAAGAAGCTGTCGAACGACGCCTCCTGCGTGTTCACCGGCAAGGGCATCGCCTATGGCGGCAGCCTGATGCGGCCGGAGGCGACCGGCTACGGCACCGTGTATTTCGCCGAGCAGATGCTGCGCCGGATCGGCAAGTCGTTTGCCGGCATGACGGTGTCGGTGTCCGGTTCCGGCAACGTGGCGCAGTACGCGGTGGCCAAGGCGATGGAAATGGGCGCCAAGGTGATCACGGTCTCCGATTCGGGCGGCACGGTGGTCGACCGCAACGGCTTCGACCAGGAGAAGCTGGATGCGCTGCTGGAACTGAAGAACGTGCAGCGCGGCCGGCTCGACCAGTTCGCCAAGCAGTTCGACCTGCAGTACGAAGCCGGCAAGCGGCCGTGGCACATCCCGACCCAGATCGCGCTGCCGTGCGCGACGCAGAACGAACTCGACGGCAAGGACGCTGAAACGCTGGTGAAGAACGGCGTGGTGTGCGTGGCCGAAGGCGCCAACATGCCGTCGACGCTGGACGCGGTCGACGTGTTCCTGAAGAGCGGCACGCTGTACGCGCCGGGCAAGGCCAGCAATGCCGGCGGCGTTGCCACCTCGGGCCTGGAAATGTCGCAGAACGCGCTGCGCCTGTCGTGGCGCCACGCCGAAGTCGACGAGCGGCTGCACGCGATCATGAAGGACATCCACGAGAACTGCGTCAGCCACGGCAAGCAGGCCGACGGCAGCGTCAACTATGTCGACGGCGCCAACATCGCCGGCTTCGTCAAGCTCGGCGACGCGATGCTGGCACAGGGGACCTACTGATTCGGCGGTGCGCCGGCGGCACCGGCCCCCCAAACGAAAACGCAGCGGTTGTCCGCTGCGTTTTTTTATGGTCGATACGTCAGCTTAGCCGAGGAACAGCCGGTAAGCCGGATTCGCGCTTTCGTCCAGGTGCGGATAGCCGAGCGTGGCGAGGAATTCGCGGAACGCCTTCATGTCCTTCTTCGGCACCTGCAGGCCGACCAGGATGCGGCCGACGTCGCCGCCCTCGTTACGGTAGTGGAACAGCGAAATGTTCCAGTTCGGCGCCAGGCTGTCGAGGAAGCGCATCAAGGCGCCCGGCCGCTCCGGAAATTCGAAGCGGTACAGCAGTTCGTCGGCCAGTTCCGGGTTCTTGCCGCCGGCCAGATGGCGCAGGTGCAGCTTGGCCAGTTCGTCGTGCGTCAGGTCGAGCGTCGGAAAGCCGTGCTTTTCGAAATTCTTCGTGATCTTCGCCGATTCGTCGCGGTTCGAGATCTGGATGCCGACGAACACGTGCGCCTCCTGGCGGTCGGTCATCCGGTAGTTGAACTCGGTCACGCTGCGCGGGCCGACCAGCTGGCAGAAGCGCTTGAAGCTGCCGCGCTCTTCCGGCATCGTCACCGCGAACAGCGCTTCGCGTGCCTCGCCGACTTCGGCGCGATCGGCGACGAAGCCGAGGCGGTCGAAATTCATGTTGGCGCCGCTGGCGATCGTCACCAGCGATTCGTTCTTCAGCGGCTTCTTGCCGGCGGCGGCGCGCTCGATGTAGGCCTTGGCGCCGGCGATCGCCAGCGCGCCGGACGGCTCGAGGATGCTGCGCGTATCCTGGAACACGTCCTTCAATGCGGCGCAGACGGCGTCGGTATCGACCGTGATCACTTCGTCGACCAGCTGTTTGGCGAGGCGGAAGGTTTCCTCGCCGACCAGCTTGACTGCGGTGCCGTCGGCGAACAGGCCGACGTCCGGCAGCGTGACGCGGCGGCCGGCCTTCAGGCTCTTGGCCATCGCATCGGAATCGACGGTCTGCACGCCGATGATCCGGATCTCCGGCCGCACCGCCTTGATGTAGGCGGCGATGCCGGCGATCAGGCCGCCGCCGCCGATCGCGCAGAAAACTGCATGGATCGGCTGCGGGTGCTGGCGCAGGATTTCCATCGCGATCGTGCCCTGGCCGGCGATCACGTACGGATCGTCGAACGGATGCACGAAGGTCAGCTTGTGCTTCTTTTCCAGCGCCAGCGCGTGCTTGTAGGCGTCGGAATACGAGTCGCCGGCCAGCACCACCTCGCCGCCGCGCGCGCGCACCGCGTCGACCTTGACGGTCGGCGTAGTGGTCGGCATCACGATCACCGCGCGGCAGCCGAGCACCGACGCCGACAGCGCCACGCCCTGCGCGTGGTTGCCGGCCGAGGCGCAGATCACGCCGCGCTTCAGCTGCGCCGGCGTCAGGTGCGCCATCTTGTTGTAGGCACCGCGCACCTTGAAGCTGCGCACGTTTTGCATGTCTTCGCGCTTGAAGTAGATGCGGTTGCCGAGCCGCTGCGACAGCGTCGGCGCCAGGTCGAGCGGGGTTTCGACGGCGACGTCGTAGACGCGGGCGGTCAGGATCTTTTGCAGATAGTCGGTGGTCATCGGGTGGGGGCGGGTGAAGGGAGCGGCGCGCCGGCGGCGGCTTGCCCGCGGATAATTATAATGGAGCAGCTTGCCGCGCCGCAGCACCGGCTGCGCGCCGCCGATTCCAGCCCATCCGAGCTTGTCCCGCCGACCGCATGAGTTCCGCCCTCGAATCCGCCGTCCTCTGGCTCCTGGCCGTGCTGGCAGTGCCGAACGTCGGCCTGATGGCGGTGTTCCTGGTCAGCACGCTGTCGGCGACGCTGCTGCCGATCGGCTCGGAGCCGACCGTGTTCGCCGTCATCAAGGCCAACCCGGCGCTGCTGTGGCCGGCGCTGGCGGTCGGCACGCTCGGCAATACGCTGGGCGGCGCGATCGGCTACGGCATGGGCTACGGTGCCAGCCGCATCTGGCTGCGCGAGCGCGAAAGCCGCTGGTTCGGCTGGCTGCGGCGCTTCGGCGCCAGGACGCTGCTGCTGTCCTGGGTGCCGGGCGTCGGCGATCCGCTGTGCTCGCTGGCCGGCTGGCTGAAGCTGCCGTTCTGGTCCTGCGTCGGCTACATGGCGCTTGGCAAGTTCCTGCGCTATGCGCTGCTGACCTGGGCGCTCTTGGCAGTGCCGGACGGCTTCTGGCGCCAGTTGCTGGATTGGCTATGAACACGGCGGATTTTGGTCGTCTCTGATACTGGGTGGAGCATTTTTGAAGCGGCAGGTGGGATGTCCGGCCTAGGCCCTTTTTCCGGCATACTCCCGCATTTGAAGGCTTTTGCCGGGATCGTCATGGTTTCGCCTGGCCGAGCGAGCCGCGCGGCATCATGGCACAAGGCAATCCGTTAAAATGCCCGATTACCGCAAGTCCCATCCTTCCTTCCCCGATGAACGCTCCCGTCCAACCCGAAGCCCTGCTTGCTGCCGCGCCGGAAGAATCCGGCACCGCCCGCGTGCGCGAAATCCCGTACAACTACACCTCGTTCTCGGACCGTGAAATCGTCATGCGCCTGCTCGGCGACGAAGCCTGGGGCCTGCTGGAGGAGCTGCGCGGCAAGCGCCAGACCGGCCGCTCGGCGCGCATGCTGTTCGAGGTGCTGGGCGACATCTGGGTGGTGCGGCGCAATCCCTACCTGCAGGACGATCTGCTGGACAATCCGAAGCGGCGCGCGGCGCTGATCGAAGCGCTGGAGCACCGGCTGAACGAAGTCGAGAAGCGCCGCCTGCAGGCCAACCTGGGCGAGCCGGACGACGCCGGCAGCCGTGAGCGCAGCGCCAACGTCGAGGCGCTGCTGCGCGCGGCACGGCGCGCGGTGGCCGCCTTCGCGCAGGAATTCCGCCAGGTGCGCGACCTGCGCCGGCGCGCGATCCGCGTGCTGGGCCGGCACACGGCGAAGGACAACATCAAGTTCGACGGCTTGAGCCGCGTGTCGCATGTGACCGACGCCACCGACTGGCGCGTCGAGTATCCGTTCGTGGTGCTGACCCCCGATTCCGAAGACGAGATGGCCGGGCTGGTGAAGGCCTGCATCGAGCTCGGCCTGACCATCATCCCGCGCGGCGGCGGCACCGGCTACACCGGCGGCGCGGTGCCGCTGACGCCGATGTCGGCGGTCATCAATACCGAAAAACTGGAGCTGCTGGGCGCGGTCGAGATGACCGTGCTGCCGGGGCTGGACACCGAATGCGCGACCATCCACACCGGCGCCGGCGTCGTCACGCGGCGCGTGGCGGAGGCGGCCGAACGGGCTGGCTTCGTGTTCGCGGTCGATCCGACTTCGGCCGACGCATCCTGCATCGGCGGCAACGTGGCGATGAACGCCGGCGGCAAGAAGGCGGTGCTGTGGGGCACCGCGCTCGACAACCTGGCGTCGTGGCGCATGGTCGACCCGAACGGCGACTGGCTGGAGGTCACGCGGCTCGACCACAACCTCGGCAAGATCCACGACGTCGCCGTCGCTCGCTTCAAGCTCGAATGGACCCATCCGGCGCCGAAGGGAAAAAGCGGCGAGCCGTTCAAGACCGAAATCCTGGAAATCCCGGGTCGCACCTTCCGCAAGGAAGGCCTCGGCAAGGACGTCACCGACAAGTTCCTGTCCGGCCTGCCGGGCGTGCAGAAGGAGGGCACCGACGGCCTGATCACCTCGGCGCGCTGGATCCTGCACCGGATGCCGAAATACACGCGCACCGTCTGCCTCGAATTCTTCGGCCAGGCGCGCGACGCGATCCCGTCGATCGTCGAGATCAAGGATTATCTCGACGCCGAAACCAAAAAGGGCGGTGCCATCCTGGCCGGCCTCGAACACCTGGACGAACGCTACCTGCGCGCGGTCGGCTACGCCACCAAGTCCAAGCGCGGCGTGCTGCCGAAGATGGCGCTGTTCGGCGACATCGTCGGCGACGATGAAAACGCGGTGGCGCAGGCGGCATCGGAAGTGGTGCGCATGGCCAACAAGCACGTCGGCGAAGGTTTCGTCGCCGTCAGCCCGGAGGCGCGCAAGAAGTTCTGGCTCGACCGCGCGCGTACCGCGGCGATCGCGCGCCACACCAACGCGTTCAAGATCAACGAGGACGTGGTGATCCCGCTCGACCGCATGGGCGAATACACCGACGGCATCGAACGCATCAACATCGAGCTGTCGATCAAGAACAAGCTGCAGCTGCTGGCCGAGCTCGGCAGCTTCTTCGCGCGCGGCAATCTGCCGCTGGGCAAGATCGAGGATGCCGACGGCGAAGACATTCCCGACGCCGAAATGCTGGAAGACCGCGCGCACCAGGCGACCGACCTGCTGGACGCCGCGCATGCGCGCTGGTCCTATCTGCTGTCGCATCTGGACACCCGGCTGGCCGACGCGCTGCCGCAGCTGGCGGCGCTCGGCTACGGGCAGGCGATGGCGGTGTTCGACGAGCGGCTGGCGCGCCAGCCGGAGGCGACGCTGTTCCATCTGGTGCAGGACCGCACGCTGCGCGTGTCGTGGAAGCAGGAAGTGCGCTTGCCACTGCGGCAGATCTTTGCCGGCGCCGCGTTCCGCCCGGTGCTGGACGAATGCGCGGCGGTCCACAAGCGCGTGCTGCGCGGCCGCGTGTTCGTCGCGCTGCACATGCACGCCGGCGACGGCAACGTGCACACCAACATCCCGGTCAATTCCGATCATTACGCGATGCTGCAGGATGCGCACGCGGCGGTGGCGCGCATCATGGCGCTGGCGCGCTCGCTCGGCGGCGTGATCTCGGGCGAGCACGGCATCGGCATCACCAAGCTGGAATTCCTGACGGCCGACGAAATCCGCGACTTCCGCGCCTACAAGCGGCGCGTCGATCCGCAGGGGCATTTCAACAAGGGCAAGCTGCTGGACGATGCCGCGCTGCCGGCCGACCTGCGCAATGCCTATACGCCGTCGTTCGGGCTAATGGGGCACGAATCGCTGATCATGCGGCAAAGCGACATCGGCGCGATCGCCAACAGCGTCAAGGACTGCCTGCGCTGCGGCAAGTGCAAGCCGGTATGCGCGACCCACGTGCCGCGCGCGAACCTGCTGTACTCGCCGCGCAACAAGATCCTGGCGACCTCGCTCTTGGTGGAAGCCTTCCTGTACGAAGAGCAGACCCGGCGCGGCATCTCGATCAAGCACTGGGAAGAGTTCGAGGACGTGGCCGACCATTGCACGGTCTGCCACAAGTGCGTGACGCCGTGCCCGGTCGATATCGATTTTGGTGACGTCTCGATGAACATGCGCAACCTGTTGCGCAAGATGGGCAAGAAATCGTTCAAGCCCGGCACCGCTGCCTCGATGTTCTTCCTGAACGCGACCGATCCGGCCACCATCAACGCCACCCGCAAGGTGATGATCGACTGGGGCTACAAGGCGCAGCGGATGGGTCATGATCTGCTGCAGAAGGTGGCGAAGAAGCAGACCAAGGCGCCGCCGGCCACGCACGGCAAGGCGCCGGTGCGCGAGCAGGTGATCCATTTCGTCAACAAGCGCATGCCCGGCAACCTGCCGAAGAAGACCGCGCGCGCACTGCTCGACATCGAGGACAACAAGATCGTGCCGATCATCCGCGATCCGCAGGCGACTTCGGTCGATACCGAGGCGGTGTTCTACTTCCCCGGCTGCGGCTCGGAGCGGCTGTTCTCGCAGGTCGGCCTGGCGACGCAGGCAATGCTGTGGCAGGTCGGGGTGCAGACCGTGCTGCCGCCAGGCTATCTGTGCTGTGGCTATCCGCAACGCGGCAACGGCGAATACGACAAGGCGGAAAAGATCATCACCGACAACCGGGTGCTGTTCCACCGCATGGCCAACACGCTGAACTACCTCGACATCAAGACCGTGATCGTGTCCTGTGGCACCTGTTACGATCAGCTGCAGGGCTATGAATTCGACAAGATCTTCCCCGGCTGCCGCATCATGGACATCCATGAATACCTGCTGGAGAAGGGCGTCAAGCTGGCAGGCGTGACCGGCACCCGCTACATGTACCACGAGCCCTGCCACAACCCGATGAAGCTGCAGGAATCCGGCAAGACCATCAATGCGCTGATCGCCACCGCCGACCACGTGAAGATCGAGAAGAACGATCGCTGCTGCGGCGAATCCGGCACGCTGGCGGTCGGCCGCCCGGACATCTCGACCCAGGTGCGCTTCCGCAAGGAAGAAGAGATGAAGAAGGGCGCCGACAGATTGCGCGCCGACGGCTTCGCCGGCGACGTCAAGATCCTGACCTCGTGCCCGTCCTGCCTGCAGGGGCTGTCGCGCTACAACGAGGATTCCGGCACCGACGCCGACTACATCGTGGTCGAGCTGGCGCGCCATCTGCTGGGCGAGAACTGGCTGCCCGAATACGTCGCCCGCGCCAACAACGGCGGCATCGAGCGCATACTGGTGTAGCGATGGACGGCGCCTGCGAACTGTGCCGGCAGGACGGCGGCGAAGTGCTCCACCGCGACGCCGAACTGCGCGTGGTGCTGGTCGACGACGCCGGCCATCCGGGTTTCTGCCGCGTGATCTGGAATGCGCACGTGCGCGAGATGACCGACCTGACGGAGGCGCAGCGCGCACGGCTGATGGCGGTGGTGTGGCGGGTGGAGGCGGCGCTGCGCGAGGTGCTGCAGCCGGACAAGGTCAACCTCGCCAGCCTCGGCAACATGACGCCGCACCTGCACTGGCACGTGATTGCGCGCCATGCCGACGATCCGCAGTTCCCGGACGCGGTGTGGGCGCCGCCGCGG
>JBAUJK010000192.1:0-4559 GCA_049683695.1 Burkholderiaceae bacterium | reverse complement strand
TCGCCGCGCCGGTGACCACGGCGGTGGCCGACGGCATGGCATGCCGGCAGCCGGACCCGGAATCGCTGGCACTGATCCTGCGCCACGTCGACGACGTGGTGGCGGTCAGCGATGCCGAGGTGGCGGCGGCGATGAGGCTGCTGTACACCGCCACCCACAACCTGGCCGAAGGCGCTGGTGCGGCGGCTCTGGCGGCGGCGCTGCAGATGCGCGGCGCGTTGCACGGACACCGCATCGGCCTGCCGCTGTCGGGTGCGAACGTCGATTGCGACCAGTTCGCGCGCATACTGGCGGGCTGATCGACGATGGAAGCGACGATGACGCAAGACAGCAAGGGCATGTGGCTGGGCCTGATCGGGGTGGCGATCTTCAGCCTGACGCTGCCGTTCACGCGGATGGCGGTGGCGGAACTGAATCCGGTGTTCGTCGCGCTCGGGCGGGCGGTGGTGGCCGGCTTCGGCTCGGCGCTGCTGCTGTGGTGGCTGAAGGCGCCGCTGCCTACCGCCGCGCAGATGCGGGCACTGGCGATCACCTCGCTTGGCGTGGTGGTCGGCTTCCCGGTGTTTTCGTCGATCGCGATGCGCTACGTGCCGGCCGCGCACGGCGCCGTGGTGATCGGCCTGCTGCCGCTGGTCACCGCGCTGTTCGGCGTGCTGCGTTGCGGCGAGCGGCCGTCGACCGGCTTCTGGATCGCCGCGCTGGCCGGCAGCGCGCTGGTGGCCGCGTTCGCGCTGTGGGAGGGCGGCGGCAGCCTGCATCCAGCCGACCTCGCGCTGTTCGCCGCCGTGGTGCTGGCGGCGCTCGGCTACGCCGAGGGCGCCCGGCTATCGCAGAGCATGGGCGGGCAGCAGGTGATTTCCTGGGCGCTGGTGCTGTCGCTGCCGCTGCTGCTGCCGATCACCGCCTGGCTCGGCTGGAATTACGGGGTTACCGCGTCGGCGCGCGCCTGGACCGGCTTCCTGTACATCTCGCTGTTCTCGATGTTCATCGGCTTCTTCTTCTGGTACAAGGGGCTGGCGCTGGGCGGCGTCGCCCGCGTCGGCCAGACCCAGCTGCTGCAGCCGTTCATGACGCTGGTCGGCGCGGCGCTGATCCTGGGCGAGCCGTTCCAGGCCCACCAGATCCTGTTCGCAGCCCTCGTCATCGCGGTGGTGGCCGTCGGCCGCCGCATGCCGGTGCGGCGCTGACCACGGCGCCAGGGCGAGGTGCCGGTAATGAGATAATCCGGTCGCCAGCCGCCTGCATTTTGCGCGGTCCAACCTGCCGGCACGCCGTTGGTGCCGGCCTTCTTTTTCCGGGAGCAAGCATGTCCGTCTACGACAAACTCAAAGCCTTGAACATCGAACTGCCGGCGGTCGCCACGCCGGCGGCTGCCTACGTGATGTACGTGCAGACCGGCAATACCGTGTTCCTGTCCGGCCATACCGCCAAGAAGGACGGCAAGCCGTGGGTCGGCCAGTTCGGACGCAACATGACCACCGAGGAAGGCAAGCCGGCCGCGCGCTCGGTCGCGATCGACCTGCTGGCGACGCTGCAGATGGCTTGCGGCGGCGACCTGAACCGCGTCAAGCGCATCGTCAAGGTGATGAGCCTGGTCAATTCGACCGCCGATTTCACCGAGCAGCACCTGGTCACCAACGGCGCCTCGGAACTGTTCGGCGAAGTGTTCGGCGACGCCGGCAAGCATGCCCGCTCGGCGTTCGGCGTGGCGCAGATCCCGAACGGCTGCTGCGTCGAAATCGAACTGATCGCCGAAATCGGCTGACGCGGCCAGGCAAATGAATCGCGGCCGGCGCTACCCGCGCCGGTCCGACAGGCAGGGCGGCGGCGCACCGCCGCCGCCCTGGAACGAGCGGCCGCCACCAGCGGCCCGGCAACCCGGCAAACGCCGTATAACAAAGCGAGACACCTACCTATGAAAATGGAAAACCCCCAGCCGATGCAGTGGCATTTCTCCGAGCGCGCGCAGCAGCTGCAAAGCTCGGCGATCCGCGACATCCTGAAGATCACCGCGCGTCCGGAAGTGATTTCCTTCGCCGGCGGCCTGCCATCGCCGGCCGCGTTCCCGGTGGAACGGATGCGCGCCGCCTTCGACCGCGTGCTGAGCAGCCACGGCACGGTGGCGCTGCAGTACGGTCCGACCGACGGTTATGCGCCGCTGCGCGAATGGGTCGCCGATTCGCTGTCGCGGGAAGGCGCGCGCATCGTGCCGGAGCAGGTGCTGATGGTGTCCGGCTCGCAGCAGGGGCTGGACCTGCTGGGCAAGGTGCTGGTCGACGAAGGCGACCGGGTGCTGGTGGAGACGCCGAGCTACCTCGGCGCGCTGCAGGCGTTCTCGGTGTACCGGCCGCAGTTCGTCTCGGTCGACAGCGACGCCGACGGCCTGCTGCCGGAAGCGGTGGCCGCGACCGGCCAGGGCGCGCGCCTGCTGTATGCGCTGCCGAATTTCCAGAATCCGACCGGCCGTACGCTGCCTTTGGCGCGGCGCCGGCAACTGGTGGAAACCTGCGCCCGGCTCGGTCTGCCGTTGATCGAGGACGATCCGTACGGCGCCTTGAGCTATCGCGGCGAGCCGCTGCCGAAGCTGCTCGGCATGAACCCGGACGGCGTGATCCACATGGGATCGTTTTCCAAGGTGCTGACGCCCGGCATCCGGCTCGGCTACGTGGTGGCGCCGGTGCCGCTGGCGCGCAAGCTGGAGCAGGCCAAGCAGGCCGCCGACCTGCACACCGCGCAGCTGACGCAGATGGTGGTGCATGAAGTGGTGCGC
The DNA here is from genome assembly GCA_049683695.1 of Burkholderiaceae bacterium. Classification (GTDB taxonomy): domain Bacteria; phylum Pseudomonadota; class Gammaproteobacteria; order Burkholderiales; family Burkholderiaceae_D; genus DATJCV01. The sequence continues at coordinate 1,789 of JBAUJK010000192.1, read as the reverse complement.
GACGGCTTCCTGGAGCGCCACATCCCGACCATCCGCGCGCTGTATGCCGACCAGTGCCAGGCGATGCTGGCGGCGCTGGACGAATACTTCCCGCCCGAAGCCGAGTGGACCCGTCCCGAAGGCGGCATGTTCATCTGGGTCACGCTGCCGCCGCAGGTCGACAGCATGCAGCTGCTGCAGCAGGCGATCGCGCAAAACGTCGCCTTCGTGCCGGGCGTGTCGTTCTACGCCAACCAGCCGCAACGCAATACGCTGCGGCTGAGCTTCGTGACGGTGCCGAAGGAACAGATCCGCGACGGCATCAGCCGTCTCGGCGCCCTGATCCGGGCCGCGCTCGGCTGACGCCGGCGGCGCGCCGCATCGCTCAGCGCGGCGCCGGCATCTCCATCTGTGCCGGCGCGCCGGCCGCCATCTGCGTGGCCGGCGCAGCATCTGCCCACACCACACCGTCGTCCACCGCGTACAGCCGGCACGGCGTGCTGCTGTTTTTTTCGCAGTTGGCGACCGCCTCGGCCACCGGATCGTCGCCATCCTCGGCCCAGCTCCAGGCGCCGCTTTCGGATACCGCGAACGCGCGCGGTAGCGTCTTGCCGAGGAAGTCCCGGTAGGCCGCGCGCCCCTGGTCTTTCAGATACGGCACCGCATCGATGTCGTCGAGCACGGCATAGTCGGTCGGCGCGAGCCGGTCGCCGTCGTCCAGTGCCAGTACCGGCGCAGTCGGCAGGCCGATCCGCTGCAGGAATTTCTCGGTTTCCGGCCACCAGACCTTGACCCCGTCCCAGCTGCCGCTCATGCCGTGCGCATCGTTCTTGAAATTGCCGAAAGCCACCAGTTCCGCGTTGCCGCCGGCACCGACGTAGGCGGCGTGCAGCCGGGCCGCCAGCGCCGGGCTGAAATGGCGGTCGTTGGCGCCGTAGAACCACAGGCTCGGCATCGGCGCGCGGCGGCCGAAGGCGGCGAAGGCGTCGGCCAGAGAATCCTGCCACCGGCATTCGCCGCCATGCAGGCGCAGGCCGCCGGCGAAATTGATCAAGCCCTTCACGCCCGGATACGGCGCCATGCCGAACGCCAGCGTCGCCATGCCGCCATAGGACTGGCCGGCAACCACGATGCGGCTGGCATCGACCCAGCTTTGGCCGACCAGGTAGTCGAGCGCCGCGCGCACGTCGCGCGCCTGGGCGACGCCGTTGTCGAACATGGCGCAGTCGTATTCGAAGTAGCGGCCGCCGGAGCCGGCGAAGCCCTGGCGCATCGGAATCGCCACTGCGTAGCCACGCTGCACGAATTCGCGGCTCAGGGCCAGGAAGCGCATGCGCGACTGCCCGCGCGGATCGCCGCGTTCCTTGCCATGGTTCATGAGCAACAGCGGAAACGGGCCGGGGCCGGGTGGCCGGTAGATGGTGGTCTGCAGCTGCACGCCGCCGGCCGCGACCGGGATCATCTGCACCGTTTCCTGCAGCGGCGCGCTCGGCAGTGCGGATGCGGCCAACACGCCTTGCACAGCCAGCAGCGTGCAGGCGGCGAGGAAGGCCGACAAGATGCCGCCGCGCCGACGGCGCGCGGAAGAAGGCGAAGCAAAAGCGGAGGAGCGGTACAGGAAATGGAAACTCGGCATGCGTGACGGACGGTCAGGGTGAACAGGGTCGGCGCGAGGCGCCCGATTCGACCTGCCTGCGAAACACCGCCGGAATGCGTTGCCGGGATTGACGGCTGGCAGTATTTGGCATGGGCAATCTTGCCCATCCTAAAGAACGGCTTGCGCGACATCAATATCCGTTCAGGCAACTAC
>JBAUJK010000191.1:0-7070 GCA_049683695.1 Burkholderiaceae bacterium | reverse complement strand
GCGATGCCGGCATCGCGCTGGTCGAATTCAACCCGGTCAATCCGTTAAAGCGCATCGGCCACTGGCGGCTGAACAACCGCGACCATCGCAAGATCCTGGTGGTGGACGGCAGGATCGGTTTTACCGGCGGCCTGAACATCACCGGCGACTATTCGAACAGCTCGCTGTTCCGCTCGCACGGGCGCCGCGACGAAGGCGGTGTCGGCTGGCGCGACACCCACATCCAGATCGAAGGACCGGCGGTGGCTTCGCTGCAATGGATGTTCCTCGATACCTGGGTCAAGCAGCGTGCCGACGATCCGCTGCAGCGCGACTACTTCCCGTCGCTGCCGCCGGCTGGCAACCAGATCGTGCGCGTGCTCGGTAGCGAGCCGAACGGCGACCCCACCATCTACAAGGCTTACGTACTGGCGATCCAGCAGGCCAGGCAGTCGATCCACATCACCACGCCCTACTTCGTGCCGGACCGGCAGCTGATGGATGCGCTGGCGCAGGCGGCCCAGCGCGGGGTGGACGTCAAGCTGCTGTTGCCCAGCGTGTCCGACAGCACGCTGGTCCTGTATGCCGGGCAGTCGTTCTACAGCGAACTGCTGCAGCACGGCGTGCGCGTCTACCAGCTGCAGGTGGCGGTGCTGCATGCCAAGACGGCGGTGATCGATGGCGTCTGGTCGACGGTCGGCTCCGCCAACATCGACATGCGCAGCTTCTTGCACAACTCCGAAGTCAACGTGGTCGTGCTCGGCCCCGATTTCGGGCAGGCAATGGAAAGCGCGTTCCAGGAAGACCTGCAAGATTCGCGCGAGGTGACGGCGGAGGAATGGGAGCAGCGCCCGTGGAGCCAGCGCATGAAGGAATGGGCGGCGCGCCGGCTGGAATACTGGCTGTAGCAAAGCCCGCCGCCCTCCCCGGCGTCATTCCGGCGCACGCCGGAATGACGAACCGGGCCGATCGCGTCAGCGCCCCGCGATCGCGCTCACACCAGATGGCAGCGGATCGTCGTCGGCGCGCTGCACAGCTGTTTGATCAAGCCGTCCGGAATGACGGCGTCGACGTCGGTGATCGCGTAGCCGAGCGCGCCGCGCGTCTGCAGCTGCTGGGCCACGATATTCATATTGTAAGCAGCGAAATCGGCGTTCATCTTGGCGATCACGCCCGGCTCGTTGCGGTGCACGTGCAGGATGCGGCTTTGCGCCTGCTTTTCCAGGTGCGCGATTTCCGGGAAGTTGACCGCCGAACGGGTGGTGCCGGCGGACAGGAAGCGCGCCAGCTTCACCGCCACTTCGCGGCCGATGTTCTGCTGCGCTTCCTCGGTGCTGCCGCCGATATGCGGGGTCAGGATCACATTGTCCAGTCCGCGCAGCGGCGAGACGAATTCCTCGTGCTCGTTGTGCGGTTCGACCGGGAACACGTCGATCGCCGCGCCCGCCAGCTGGTCGGCGCGCAGCGCATCGTTCAGCGCATCGATGTCGACCACGTTGCCGCGCGACGCATTGATCAGCAGCGCCGACGGCTTCATCGCGGCAATGCGCTTGCGGTTCATCAGGTTTTTGGTGGTCGGGTTGGCCGGCACGTGCAGCGTCACCACGTCCGCCTGCTGCAGCAGCGCTTCCAGCGGCTGCGGCTTGGCGTTGCCGAGCGGTAGCTTGCTTTCCGGGTCGAAGTAGATCACGTGCATGCCGACGCTTTCGGCCAGGATGCCGACCTGGGCGCCGATGTTGCCGTAGCCGATGATGCCGAGCGTCTTGTTGCGCACCTCGAAGGCGCCGGTGGCGCTCTTTTCCCAGCGGCCGCGGTGTGCGCGCGCGTTCTTTTCCGGTATCCGCCGCAGCAGCAGGATCGCCTGCGCGATCACCAGTTCCGCCACCGAGCGCGTGTTCGAATACGGCGCGTTGAATACCGGGATGCCGCGGCTGGCGGCGGCGCCCAGGTCGACCTGGTTGGTGCCGATGCAAAAGCAGCCGATCGCGCGCAGGCGCGGCAGGGCCGCCAGCACATCGGCGGTCAGGTGGGTCGCCGAGCGGATGCCGACCGCGTCGGCGTCGGCCAGCGTCTGCACCAGCTGCTGACCGGACAGCGCGGTCGACAGACGCTCGACGTCATCGAAGCCCTGCTCCTTCAGATACGAAACGGCATTTGGGTGAATTTTTTCCAGTAGAACGATCTTGCTCACGGCGACTCCGAAAAATTGTCGAGCTGTAGTGTAAGACAGTATGATTGCACAAAGCAATATTTTACGTATATCTTAAGGAGTGCCGATGAACGCCCGCACCATCACCGGCGACCGTGCCAGCGTCGAAACCGTGACCGCGGTGCGACGCTGGACCGACGCGCTGTTTTCGTTTCGCACCACGCGCGCGGCCGGTTTCGCCTTCACGCCGGGCCAGTTCGCGCGGCTCGGACTGCAGATCGGCGACGAAGTGCTGTGGCGCGCCTATTCGATCGTCTCGGCGCCCGACGCGCCGGAGCTGGAGTATTACGCGGTGCTGGTGCCGGACGGCGCGTTCAGCCCGCACCTGCATCGCCTGCAGCCGGGCGATTCCATTCTGACCGAGCGCATGAACCACGGTTTCATGACCGTCGACCGCTTCGGCGCGCAGGCGCGCGACCTGTGGATGCTGGCCACCGGGACCGGCATCGGGCCGTTCCTGTCGATGCTGCAGGACCTGCAAATCTGGCGCGATTACCGCAACCTGATCCTGGTACATGGCGTACGGCACGCCGAGGAACTGGCCTACCGCGATCTGCTGCGGCAGTTGCAGCAGTCGCCGCCGCTGGCCGACGCGGCGCAATTGCGCCTGCTGCACAGCACCACGCGCGAGCCCGCCAGTCCAGGCGGACTGCACGGCCGCATCACGACGCTGCTGCAGGATGGCCGGCTGGAACAGGCGACCGGCCTCGCGATCGACAGCACGCAATCGCATGTGCTGATCTGCGGCAATCCAGAAATGATTACCGAGACGCGGCAATTGCTGCACGCGCGCGGCCTGCGACCATGCCGGCGCGCCAATCCGGGGCATTATCTGAGCGAGAATTACTGGTGACTCGGTGCGGTCTGCGAAGCAAGGATTGGAGATGCCAGCCACATACTCCAGTTATTGCCATCTCATACCGCGCATAAAATGGAATTTAAATTCATATACTCCCATCATCCGTTTTCGTTTGGCGCCGGCGAGCGCTGGAACGATCGGAACCGCTTTTCACCCGGTAGCCCTCACTCGGACCCGCAAAAACAAAAAAGCCCCGGCCGCAGCACGGGGCTTTGCTTGCTAAGGACGGCTTAGTTGAAGGTCTTGCCTTCCGCCGCCAGCTTGGCCAGCAGCGGCGCCGGCTTCCAGGCTTCGCCGTGGCGGCCCTTGGCGTACTTCTCCATCGCCATCACCACGTTCGGCAGGCCGACCGTGTCGGCGTAGAACATCGGGCCGCCGCGGAACAGCGGGAAGCCGTAGCCGGTCAGGTACACCATGTCGATGTCGGAGGCGCGCTGGGCGATGCCTTCCTCGAGGATGTAGGCCGCTTCATTGACCAGCGCGTACACCAGTCGCTCGACGATTTCGGCGTCGCTGATCTTGCGGCGCTCGATGCCGAGGTCGGCCGAGTGCTTGACGATCATGTCGTTGACCAGCTGCGACGGATACGGCTTGCGGTCGCCCGGCTTGTAGTCGTACCAGCCGGCTGAGGTCTTCTGGCCGTAGCGGCCCATCTCGCACAGCAGGTCGGCGGTCTTCGAATAGGTGACTTCCGGCTTTTCGACGTAGCGGCGCTTGCGGATGTACCAGCCGATGTCGTTGCCGGCCAGGTCACCCATGCGGAACGGTCCCATCGCGAAGCCGAACTTCTCGATCGCGCGGTCGACCTGCTCCGGCAGCGCACCCTCTTCCAGCAGGAAGCCGGCCTGGCGGCTGTACTGCTCGATCATGCGGTTGCCGATGAAACCGTCGCACACGCCCGACACCACGCCGGTCTTCTTGATTTTCTTCGACAGCGCCAGCGCGGTGGCCAGCACGTCCTTGCCGGTCTTTTCGCCGCGCACGATTTCCAGCAGCTTCATCACGTTGGCCGGGCTGAAGAAATGGGTGCCGATGACGTCCTGCGGCCGCTTGGTGAAGGCGGCGATCTTGTTGACGTCCAGCGTCGAGGTGTTGGAAGCCAGGATCGCGCCGGGCTTCATCACTTCGTCCAGCTTCTTGAACACCTGCTCCTTGACGCCGAGATCCTCGAACACCGCTTCGACCACGATGTCGGCCTGGCCGATCTCTTCATACGACAGCGTGCCCTTGATCAGGCCCACGCGCTGGTCGAACTTCTCCTGCGTGAGCTTGCCCTTCTTCATCGTGTTTTCGTAGTTCTTGCGAATCGTCGCCAGGCCCTTGTCCAGCGCTTCCTGCTTCATTTCGAGGATCGTGACCGGAATGCCGGCATTGGCGAAATTCATCGCAATGCCGCCTCCCATGGTGCCGGCGCCGATCACGGCCGCCGTCTTGATCGGGCGGGTCGGGGTATCGGCCGGCACGTCCGGCACCTTGCTGGCGGCGCGCTCGCCGAAGAAGGCATGGCGCAGCGCCTTCGACTCGGTGGTCTGGACCAGGTCGACGAACAGGTCGCGCTCGAACTTCAGGCCGTCGTCGAACTTCTTGGTGACGGCGGCGGCGACCGCCTCCACGCATTTCAGCGGCGCCGGGAACGGGCCGGCGACCGCCTTCACCGTATTGCGCGAGAACTGCAGGAAGCCTTCGTAGTTCGGGTAGTCGATTCGGATGTCGCGCACCTTCGGCAGCGGACGTGCGTCGGCGATCTTGTTGGCGAAGGCCAGTGCGCCGGCCATCAGGTCGCCGTCGATCATTTCATTGAACAGAGCGGTCTTGGCCAGCTTTTCGGACGGTACCGGGTTGCCGGAGACGATCATGTTCAGGGCCATTTCCAGGCCCAGCACGCGCGGCAGGCGCTGGGTGCCGCCGGCGCCCGGCAGGATGCCGAGCTTGACTTCCGGCAGCGCGATCTGGGCACCGGGGCTGGCGACGCGGTAGTGGCAGCCGAGCGCCAGTTCCAGGCCGCCGCCCATGCAGACGGAGTGGATCGCCGCGACCACCGGCTTGGTCGAATTCTCGACCGCGTTGATGACGGTGTGCAGTGTCGGCTCCGCCAGCGCCTTCGGTGAATTGAATTCCTTTATGTCGGCGCCGCCGGAAAAGGCCTTGCCGGCGCCGGTGATGACGATCGCCTTGACGGCGTCGTCATTCTGCGCCTGCCGGATGCCCGCTACCACCGCGCTGCGCGTCGCGAGGCCCAGGCCATTGACCGGCGGATTGTTGAGCGTGATCACGGCGACGGCGCCATGTACCTGGTATTCGGCTGTCATATCTCTTCCTTTTTTGAATGAATGATCTGCAGGGAACGATGCGAAGGAACGGTTACGGATGATTTTTTCGGAACGGTTAACTATACCCGAGAAAAGAACGATCGTATTATTTTAACGGCAAAAAAAACGGCAGCCGAAGCTGCCGGTTTTGCCGCTCGTCTTCACTGCCCTTTCAGCCGCAACAGCCCGCTGCGCTTCCAGTCGTCAGCATAAGCATAATCGACGCGGCCACCGACGACCTGCCCCATCAGCAGCATGTTTTCGGTGATCGCATCATGGTCCTCTTTCGAAAACGGCTTGCTGTAGCTGGTAATGACGCCCTGGTAGCGGCTGCCCAGGTTTTCGAACGCTTCACGGATCTTGGAGCCGTCCGTCGAATTCGCCTGGCGCAGCGCCAGATACAACAGGCGCATGCCATCGTAGCCCTGGGCCGCGCTCATCGGCGACGGAATCAGCTCGGTCTTGAAATTGCGCTGGTAGGCCAGCAGGAATCCGGTCTTGGTGGTGGAAGTGGCGTCCTGGATGAAGGTCTGCGGCATCAGCGCGTGTTCGCCGGCCTTGCCCGCCATCTCGATGAAGTTGCGCATCGATAGCGTCCAGCTGCCCAGCATCGGCACCTTCCAGCCGAGCGCGTCCTTGTTGTGCGCGATCGCCGCCAGTTCCGGTCCGATACCCCACACCACGATCGCCTGCGCGTCGGTGGCCCTGGCGCGCCGCATCTGGGCGCTCATATCCTGGTCGCCGATCTTGAAGCGCTCTTCCGACACCACCCGGATGCCATTCGACTTCGCCTGTTCCAGGAAAGCCTTCAGGCCGGCTTCGCCATACGCGGTCGCATCAGCCAGGACGGCCACCGTGCCCAAGCCCTTGCGTTTCAGGTCGGCGGCGACGACTCGTGCTTCCAGATCAAGACTCGGGGAAACGCGAAAGATGTAGTTTTCGGCGGCTGCCGGCGGTGCGTATTTCTTGGTCAGCGAGGAGCCGGTCGAGACCGCGATCATCAACGGGATGCGTGCCTTCTGGTAGATGTCGATCGAAGCCAGGCCGACGCCGGTATTGACGATGCCGATAGTAGCGACCACCTTGCTGCGCGTCAGTTCGTCGGCGATCCTGGCTCCCAGTTCCGGGTTTGCCTCGTCGTCGCGCACCACCAGTTCGATCAGCTTGCCATTGATACCACCGATCGCATTGATTTCATCGGTGGCCAGCCGAATGCCATTCAGCATGCTCTCGCCCATTGGCTGGGAGCCGCCGGAAAACGGGCCGGAAACCCCGATCCGTATGGTTTCAGCGTGGCCTGGCGAACTGCCGAAGAAGAGGACGGCACAACACAGGCAGCACAGCAGGATACGGCGGGCACTGATCGACATGGTTCTCCCCCTTTAAGGAATGATTGTTGTCGTAGCGGCCTCGCCGGGGTGCCGGGAACCCGCCTTATTGACCCCAGTATTCCGTATACATGTCGGGCAGGCAATAAAAAAGGAAGGGAAAGGGGAACAGCGGATCGAGAAATCGGCCGTATTCCAGCGAACGCGCGTACGCAGCAAAGGAGAAAAAGGCGGCACGGCCTGGCCATGCCGCCCATGGGGCTCAGACTTCCAGCCACTCCTTGCGGATGTCGGCATGGGCGCGCAGTTCGGCCGGCGTGCCTTCGAACACGATCGCGCCATGCCCCATCACGTACACCCGCTGCGAAATCTCCAGCGCAATCGCC
>JBAUJK010000190.1:0-3157 GCA_049683695.1 Burkholderiaceae bacterium | reverse complement strand
TTTCGGTGATTCGCGGCGCGGCCGGTGCCGCCGGACGGCTCGACCGCATCTGCGTCCACAGGCCGGCGCCAACCAGCACCAGCAGCAGTGCCAGCAGTACGCCCCATGGCGCCGCGCGACGCGCCGGCGCCGCTACCGCACGCACCTGCGGCAGCTCCGCCGCCAGCGGCGTGCCGCTGCCGCGCCGGTCCAGGTCCTGCAACATCTGATTGATCAGGCTCATTTGAACACCATCCAGCCGATGCCGGCCGCCGCCAGAAAAGTGAAACCGCCGAACCACCACCAGCGCCGCCGGCCGCCGGCCGCCGCCGGCGTATCGCAGGCGGCGCCGACCACGTGCCGCGCCAATATCTGGCGCTGCCCTTCGCCGTAGGCCAGCATCAGCGACTTGTGCGCCAGGATGTTGACCAGCCGCGGGATGCCGCCGGAAGCGCGCCGCAGCGCCTGCAGCGCGCCGCCGGTGAACAGCGGGCTGCCGGACCAGCCGGCCACCTGCAGCCGGTGTGTCACGTACTGCTCCAGGTCGACCGCGGTCAGCGGGCCGAGATGGTAATGGAAGGTGATGCGCTGCGCCAGCTGGCGGATCGACGGTTCGCGCAGCTTGCGATCCAGCTCCGGCTGGCCGAACAGCACGATCTGCAGCAGCTTGCGCTTCTCGGTTTCGAGGTTGGTCAACAGCCGCAGCGCTTCCAGCGTCTCCAGCGGCATCGCCTGCGCCTCGTCCAGGCACAGCAGCACCCGCCGGCCGTCGGCCGCCAGCTCCAGCAGGCGCTGCGTGATCGCCTTCAGCACCTGGTGCTGGTCGGCGCCGCGGTCCAGCGCCAGCCCCAATTCATCGGCCAGCGCCAGCATCAGGCTGCGCGGCTCCAGGTAGGGGTTGGGGATGTAGGCGGTGACGAACTCGGGGCCCAGCGTCGCCAGGAACTTGCGGCACAGCAGCGTCTTGCCGGTGCCGACCTCGCCGGTGATCTTGATGAAGCCCTCGCCGCTGCCGGCTGCCACCAAGAGCGTATTGAGGGCCTGCTGCGAACCGGGGCAGGCGAAGAAGAACTCCGTATCCGGCGTGATGCCGAACGGCAGCTCGCGCAGGCCGAAATGTTGCTGGTACATGCGCGCGTTAGTTCGCTTCCGGCGGCAGGCGCGGCGCCAGTTCCTCGATCCGGTTCTGCGTTTCAAGGATGTCGCTGGCCCAGCTGGCGCCGTCCTTGACCACGGTGGTCTTCAGCAGGATCACCAGTTCGCGCTTTTCGGTCATCTGGTTGGTGTTGCGCGCCAGGAGGCCGACCACCGGAATGTTGCCGACACCCGGCAGCTGCGAGCGGTCCGACATGCTGGCCTGCCGCATCAGGCCGCCGATGGCGACGATCTGGCCGTCCCTGCCGCGCACCACGCTGTCGGTCTCCGACACCGCCGAAGACGCCAGCGGCAGGTTCAGCCGGCCATTGGTGCCGCCGAGATCGATGGTCTTTTCCACCGTGGTGACCTTGCTGACCGACGGGTGGATATGCAGGGTGATGAAACCTTCCTCGTCGATCTGCGGCGTCACGTCCAGCGCCACGCCGGAAAAGAACGGCTGCAGCGTCACCGACGGCGTGGTGGTGGTGGCGGTGCCGGTGGTGGTGGTGGTGCTGACGTTGGTGACGAAGAATTCGTCGGTGCCCACCTTCAGCACCGCCTTCTGGTTGTTCAGCGTCGCGATGCGCGGACTGGACAGCACGTGCACGTTGCCCTGGGTTTCCAGGAACGACAGCAGCGCGGCGAAATTGCTGGTCTGGAACGCCAGGCCGAACAGTCCGCCCATGCCGTTGGCCACGCCGGTTACCAGGTCCTGTCCCGGCGTCGCGCTCAAGCCCGGATTGGTAAACGTGCGTCCGACCGTATCGATCGCGGTCGAGCCGGTGCCGATCGGGCCGACCGGCTGCAGCACGGTGCCCGGCGACAGGAAGCCGCCCGAGAAGCGGCTGTTGCCGCCGGTATGGAACGCCGCCCAGTTGATGCCGGCCTGGTAGCCGTCGGACAGCGACACTTCGAGGATCTTCGCCTCCAGGATCACCTGGCGGTCGACCGCCAGCTGGGTCGCCTTCAGGTAGGCGGCGACGTTGCGCAATTCTTCCGGCAGCGCCCGCACCACCACCACGCCAGACTGCGGACTGATGACCACGCTGCGCCCTTCCTTGTTGCCGACGATCGATTCCAGCGAGGCCTTCAGTTCGCCCCAGAAATCGCTCTTGGAGGTGGTCTTGATCTTGCTGGCGTTGATCGCCTGGCTCGTGTTCGCCGGCGTGCCCGGCAGCACGGTGCCGGGCAGACTGCTGTTGCTGTTGAGCGGCGCGTCGCTGACCGAGCCGGAAGTGACGCGGATGTCGGAAGTACCGTCACGGCTGCCGGTCAGGTAATTGACCTTGAACACCCGCGCCTGGATCGTCAGCGGCTTGATGTAGATGCGCCGGCCTTCGACCTTGTAATCGTAGCCGTACAGTTCGCGCATCGCGTCCAGCGCCTCGAACAGCGTCACGTCCTTCAGGTTGGCCGAGATGGTGCCGGTGACGTCCGGATGCACCAGCATGTTGTAGCGGGTGCCGGCGACGATGGCGTTGAAGAACTGCTGCGCCGGCGCGTTGTTGAACGCCAGGTTGAAGCGCTCCTCGACCGGCGGTTTTGCCGCCGGCACTTCGATCTTCAGCGGCGGCAGCAGCGACGCGGCGACCGCGTCCGGCGCCGCCGGCGCAGCGGGCTGAGCGTTCGCCTGCGCCGCTTTCTGCATTTCGGCATTCAGCAGGTTATAGGTGTCGCGCTGGACGGTGTTGGCGGCGCAGCCTGCGAGCAGCAGGACGGCAAGGGCGGGGAGAATTTTTCGCATGTTGGTGTCCACTTTTTCCACTGCTGATTTCATTTCGGGATGCGGGGAGTACGGGCGCCGCCGTGGCGGTCGGCCGGCTGTTTGTCGAGGTCGGGGAACAGCTTCAGCGTCAGCACTTCGCGCCCGTGACGCAGCTCCGCCTCGCTCTCGGTGACGCGAACCAGGCGAAAGTCGCCATAGTTCTGCCCGAGCGCGACGGTCTGCCCGCTGATGATGGCGAGCCGGCGTGCCGGCGAGATCATCACGGATTGCAGTACCGGCCCCGACTGTGCTCCGGCGTCGGCAGGAGCGGCCAGC
>JBAUJK010000189.1:0-4295 GCA_049683695.1 Burkholderiaceae bacterium | reverse complement strand
AGGGCGGTCGTGATCAGCGCCAGCTCCTTCAGCGGCTCGGTGGCGACTTTGTACAGCTCGACGATGATCGGCGCGCCGCCCTCGGCCAGGTTGATGCCTTCGTAGCGCACGAAGATCTCGCTTTGCGCCGCAGTGAACACCGAGACGCTGTCGACGGCTTCATGGGTGTAGGCGACCTTCAGCGGCTGCGTCAGGCCGGCCACATCCTTGATCGTGATGGTGCCGTAGGTAGCGTTGACCTCGTACTTCGAACTGTCGACCGTCGCCGGCGTCACCGAGGAATCGGTGATCACCACGTCGCTGACCTGCGGATACTTGAGCGCCACCTTGTCGCCGGCCACCAGGCCGTCGGGCAGTGCCTCGGCGGTCACGGTGCCCTGGGCCACGGTAGTGCTGGTGCCGGACAGCGTCATCGCCAGGTTCTCGCGCGACAGCTCCATCGGCGTGAAGTCGAACACCGCCTCTTTCCCGATCGGGATATTTTTCGCCAGCATACGTTGGCCGGTGTGCGACTCCTTATGCTTCACGCTTTCGACCGTCAGCGACAGCTTGGCTTCGGACACATCGCCGAGCCAACGCAGCGCCTTCGGCAATCCGGCTGCGGTGCGCGCGGCGATATCCAACCGGCCTTGCCCGAGAAAATAATTACTCATCTTTGACTCCTTTGGAGGGTTTGGTGGGGTGAACGGCCTTGGGTTTGATGTCGTGGGCGGCACCGACCTGCCGCAACCATTCGGCGTCGGCCGCCGGCACGCTGATGGACTTGCCGGCCGGGTACTTTTCGCCCGCGTGCGTGTGCGGCCGGACCAGCGTGACGCGGACTGTTTTTGAAGTGCTCATGGCTCCTTCCTATACGTTAAAAACGAACTGCGCTCGGAACGTGAACGGGAAAAACCCACGGCCGTTGATGTAGCTGGGCTGCAGCGTGGGGCCGCGCTTGAGTGCTGCCATCGTCCCGCTCGGCGTCCAACCGGACAGGCCGCGCAGCATCTGCGAGATCAGTGGTCCGGCCATGCGGCGGCTGCCAGCGCCGCTGGCGTCCGGGGCCGCGTAGTGGACCGCGATCACGACCGCCCACAGCTGGATGACGTTTTGTGTTTTGCCCATCGTGCCCTGGTTGGCTGCACCCTGGCCGTCTTCGTCGCGGAGGTAAATCACGTGCGCAGCCTGGGCGTACTGCGTGTGATCATGAATCTTGGCCAGCGAGTCGGCCGTCAGCACCGCCTGCAGATCAGGCACCGCTTCGCGTACGCGCTCCACCAGCAGCGGCTCCAGGAACAGGTAGTCATCGCGCGCGGTCACCAATTGCTGCCTCCGAAGTCGTTCCGGCCGGTGGCAATCTGTACCGTATCCACTGTCGGCGCCACCTGGCTGGCGGCATCGAGGCCGAGTGACAGGCGGCCGGCGGCGACTCCCTCCAGCAGCTTGATGCGCTGCCGGTAGCGCTGTGCGGCGGGGTGATCTTCATCAATCGTGGTGAACAGGTAGAAGCGCGAGATATCAGCCGCCACCTGCTGCAAGATCAGTGGCGTGGCGGCCAGCGGCAGCGGATACCGGCTCTCCAGATAGACGTTGATCTCGGCCTCGGCTTTCACGATCGCATCCTGCGCTACCGCCGCATCGACGCCAGGCGCCGGACCAGGCTTCCGATGCGTCAGCGAGGCGATGTCCGCCTCGCCAAACGCGGCGACCAGGTCGGCGACCGTGCAGTAGGCCATGACCTACTTCTTGCCCGTCTTGCCGGCAGGCGGCGTGGTCTGCTTGCCGGCGGGCGCCTTCGGATCGGCGCCGCCGTCGCCGGCGGCCGCGTCCTCTGCCGCGTCGACCTCGATCTCCGTTTCGATCGCCACCAGCGACTGATCGCCCTCGATCGCTTTGCGCGCGGCTGCGGTCAACTGGTCGAGCGGGATGTCGGTCGGCACACGACCGAACACGTGACCCGCGCGGCGGAAACCTTCGCGCTGACTGGCGACTCGCAGCACCTTGATGGATTTCTTGCTCATGCATTGCTCCTGGTATGAAGGGTTTAACGCCCGGAGCTGGCCTTGCGGTCAGCCCCGGCCTACTGGCGTCTGGATCAGCCGATCCAAGGCGTGACCAGCAGCTTGGCGGTGTTGCGGTAGACGTTAGTGGCGCCGGCCGCGTTGGTTTCGGCAGTCAGGATCTTCAAACCGGTGGCTTCCAACGACGGCGGTACCACCAGCAGCGTCGACCGCACGCCGAGCGCCTTGCCGTTGTCGCCCTTCAGCCCCATCATCGCGGCACGCGCAGCGGCATAGCTGGTCTCGTCCAGCGTCTGCTTGGACGCGTACGCCAGCTGCCATAGCCCGAAACCGACGTTGCTGCGGGCATCGACGCCGTAGATGAACTCGCGGCGGCTGAAGACGTTTTCGTCGTCTTCCTTGTCCATCGCCACGAAGTTGTAGCCCTTGCGCACCTGGTAGATCAGCGGTTTGATGATCTTGCTGGTATCGAGCAGGTACCAGGCCGCGCCGGAGCCGCCGCCGAAGTTCGAGACCGAGCCGATCGAACCGTCGGCCTGCACCACCGGGTGGTCAGTGTCGAAGAAGTACTGGCCGTCGTAGCAGATCTGGGTGAAGCCGTTGGCCAGCAAGTTGAACACCAGTTCGTCCGGATGCTGGCGCGCGTCCAGGCCGAGCTGCGCGATCATCGGCTTGTACAGTCCGTAGGTGTCGTCCTCGATCGCTTCGCGCGGCACGCCGACAGTGTTTTCCCACGGCTTGTTCTTGATCGTGAAGTCGTGCGTCTTCAGGTTCTGGATCACACGGTCGCCGATCCATTCGCGAAACCGCGTGGTCTGGCCGAGCCAGGCATAAACCTCCTGGCTGGTCGTGGACGGCACCTGCATCGCCACCTTGTCCCAGTCGGAAACCGCGCCGTCGAACGCCTGCTGGAAGGTGGTCTTGAAGCCGGTGAACATCGCGTTCAGGTTGCCGCGATTGATCAGCAGCCCGCCGATGCCGACCAGCGCCATACCCTGCGGGTCGGCCGGCAGGGGCGGCAGCGCGGCGAAATAGCCGGACGCCATCCCGAGGATGGCCAGGCCAGCCATCACGGCCAGCAAGGCGTAGCTCATTACTCGTTTCATCTGTATCTCCTGTAGCTGGAAAGGGTGTTGCGGATGCTGCTGCGGACGCCGGTGCCGTTAAAACCGGACCCAGACGCCGCTGCTGTCGACGTCTTCGACCTTGCCAGCCACCGAACGGGCGTTGGTGTTGCTGGTCTTGGCCACGGTCTGGTCGTCGACCAGGTAGCAGTCGGCGCCGACATCGGCCAGGGTGATGGCGTCGGTCGAGGCCGAGTTGGCGAAGCGGTAGACGCCGCGCCGGACCTTCACGAGGATGTCGCCGTCGGCGCCGTTGGTGTTGTCGGCTTGCTCCTGCGCGACGCCGACGCATTTCAGCGTGGTGGCGGTGGCGCCCTTGGTGGCAAAGCCGTTGGCGGTGCTGATGGCGACGATCGAGCCGGTGAAAATCTTTGCCCCGGATTTGACCGGGTACTCGAAGTCGACGCCGTCGCGCCGCAGGGTATTGCGGTCGGCAGTTAAGGCCGTCATGGAAACCTCCTGTGCGTTAAATGGATGCTGCTGTTGCTACGGGATGGCCGCGCCTGCTTACGCCTCGGCCAGGGTCTTTTTGAAGTCTTCGGCCGACAAGCCCATGGCCGAGCAGACCGCGAGCTGCTCGGCGGTCAGCTCGCCTTCCTTGCCGGCCGGCGGCTTGCCCTGGGTTTGCTGGCCGCCCAGCGCGGCGATCTGGGGCGCCGATTCGACGTAGGCTTTAAGCGCGGCAATGTCGGACTTGCCCAGGTCGCGCGCCCACTTTTCCTGCGCCGGCAGCAGCTTGCCGGCGGACAGCGCCGCTTCGACGACCTTGTCGATCTCGCCGCCGTTGACCTGTGCGGTCAGCGCGGCCAGCTGCTCGCGCAGCGGAGCCACCGCCTCGACCGGCATGTACTTCGCCGGGTCTGGGGTGGCGGCGGCCACCTGGGCCGACAGCGCGGCGACCTGGCCGTCGGCGGCATCCGCCTTGGCGATGTAGGCGTTCAGCGCGGCCAGCGCCTGTTCGTCGGTGGACTTGGCGGCGTCCAGGCCGAGTTTTGCCAGCAAGGCGGCAAGCGTCTTGTTCATGGGTAGCTCCTCATCATCGTGGTCAGGGTCGTTAAAAGTGGCAGCCAGCGCGGCCAGAGCGGCCGGCTGCATGCCGTCGAGGCCGGCGTAATTGACAAGGCCAGCCATGATCAAGTCGGTGATACGTCCGGTGTTGCGGTCGTAC
>JBAUJK010000188.1:0-12051 GCA_049683695.1 Burkholderiaceae bacterium | reverse complement strand
CGCACGCCGCTGCTGCTGGCGACCGAACTGAACCGGGTCGCCATCGCCGGCGCGCTGATCGATGCCGGCGCCGACGTCAACGCCAAGGATGACAAGCAGGACAGTCCCTACCTGCTGGCCGGTGCCGCCGGGCGCCTGGAAATCCTGCGGATGACGCTGGCGCATGGCGCCGATCTGGCCAGCACCAACCGCTACGGCGGCACCGCGCTGATCCCGGCCGCCGAGCGCGGCCACGTGGAGACGGTGCGCGCGCTGATCGCGGCCGGAGTCGCGGTCGATCACGTCAACCGGCTTGGCTGGACCGCGCTTTTGGAAGCGATTCTGCTGTCGGACGGCGGTCCGGCGCACCAGGACATCGTGCGCCAGCTGATCGCCGCCGGCGCCGACGTCAACCTAGCCGACCGCGACGGCGTGACGCCGTTGCAGCACGCGCTGCGGCGCGGCCAGCGGGAAAGCGCGGCGTTGCTGCGCGCCGCCGGCGCGCGTTGAACCGGCACTTTCGACGAACCTGGAGGACAGGATGCCAAACCATCAGCAACACCTGCGCGAGGCGGTGCGCCTGGCGGCTGCCAACCTGCAGCGCGGCGGCCGCCCGTTCGGTGCCGTCCTGACGATCGATGGCCAGATGATCGCCAGCGGCGTCAACGACATCGTCCACAGCCACGACCCGACCACCCACGCCGAGCTGGAAGCGGTGCGCGCCGCCAGCCGCAAACTCGGCCGCCCGGACCTGCGCGGGGCCGTCGTCTATGCCAGCGGCCATCCGTGCCCGATGTGCCTGGCGGCGATGGTGATGGCCGGGGTCGAGGCGGTCTACTACGCGTTCGACAACCAGGACGCCGCGCCCTTCGGCCTGTCCAGCGCGGCAGCCTACCAGGCGCTGCGCCTGCCGCTGGTCCCGCCGCCGCTGCCGCTGGCACGGCTCGACATCGGCATCGCCGCGGCCGAGCTGTACGGCGGCCTGCTCGACGCCGATTAGGCCGGCGCCAGCGCCACGCGAACCAGCTGCCACAGCGCGAATCCGAGCAGGAACAGGCCGGCGGCGCGATTGATTGCGACCATGACGCGGGTGCCGATGCGGTGCCGGAGCGCCGTCACCGTCAACGCCAGGCCCAGCCACCACGATGCCGAGCCGATGAAGACGCCGGCCACCATCAGCGCCGCCTGCCCGGCACCGGTGGCTCCGCCGGCACCGAGCGCCGAAAAGACCGCGACGAAAGACAGGATGGTCAGCGGGTTGGTCATCGTCAGAGCGTACACCGAGGAAAACGCCGGCAGCGCCCGGACCGTGCTCGCGGCCGTGGCCGCCCGTTCGGCCGCCGGCGCCCGCAGCAGGCCGATTCCCATCCAAGCCAGCAGAATGGAGCCGGCCAGCGCCAGCGGCTGCGCCAGCGTCACGAACGCCTGAGTCACGGCGGCCACGCCGAAGGCACCGATCATGCCGAAGCAGGCGTCGGCGCAGGCGGCACCCAGGCCGCTGATGAAACCGATGCGGGCGCCGTGGTTCAGCGTGCGCTGGATGCACAGCAGGCCGACCGGCCCGACCGGAGCGGCGATCGACAGGCCGATCAGCGCCGCTTTCAAGAACAGGATGCCGCTCATTCGAACTCCTCGATGCACGAGCGGCCATTATGGTCAGCCGGCGCCGGCGTTTGAATCGGGAAATTCAGGTGGATACGCGCGCTTGCCTGAAATATGATGCCGATTTTGGCAAAACGGATCGGATTTTATGGAGATCGACGCCCGTTCATGGAAAATCCTGCAGGCGATCCAGTCCGATGGCCGCATCTCGCTGACCGCGCTGGCTGCCAAGGTTGCGCTGTCGGTGCCGGCCACCGCCGAGCGGCTGAAACGGCTGGAGGAAGCCGGCGTGATCACCGGCTATCGCGCGATGCTGGCGCCGGAGAAGGTCGGCTACGGCGTCATGGCGCTGATCGGCATCACCACGCCGCAGCTGGACAAGGCGCGCCTGCTGGCGCAGCTTGAGCAGATGCCGGAAGTGCTCGAATGTCTGCACGTGACCGGCCAGGATTCGTTCGTGCTAAGGGTGGTGGCGCGCGACGTGCGCCACCTGGAGCAGTTCGTCGGCAGCATCAACCGGTTTGGCGAAACCCGCACCTCGATCGTGATGTCGGCGCCGATCCAGTTGCGTCCGCTGGCGCCGCCGGGCCGGAAGTAGGGGAAAGGAAGAAGGAAAGTTTATGCATGAGGCCGCCGGCAACGACGGTCGGCCTGGAAGGGCGGCGCGCCGTCGGCCTCAGTCTTCCAGTTCTTCCTTGGCCAGTTCGACGTCCAGCCTTTCCATCGCATCCATCGGCTCGGACTCGGCCGCCTGCTCGTACAGCGCGGTCGCTTCCTGCAGTTTCTTCTTGCCATCCAGCATGACCAGCGCGTTCGCGTATTCGACGCGCGCGATCGCCGAATCCGGGTTCAATTCCAGCGCCTTCTGGAAATGGCGCAGGCCCTCGTCCTTCTTGGCGCCATAGGTCAGGCCGCCGATCATCGCGCCGACCTTGTCGATGATTTCGGCATGGTAGGCGCCCAGCGCGATGTGGGCGTCGGCATGCGCCGGCGCCAGCTTCAGCGTGGTCTCCAGGCTGTTGCGGACCTTGCCGCCGATCCCCTGCGCCAGCGCCTTGGTGATCGAGATGCCCTGCGCATAGCGGCCCAGCGCGTAGGCGTGCCAGTAGAAGCCGGCGGCGTTCTTCGGCTGTTCGGCTTGCTGCTGTTCGCAGCGTTCGGCCACTTCCTGGAACATCTTCAGCTTTTTGGCTTCGTTCTTTTCCAGGTAGGTGGCGTAGATGCAGGCCGCCTTGTTGGCCACCGCGTAGCCGTCCACCCCTTGCGCCAGCCCGGCCTTGGCGGCTTCCTCGAAGCGGCCGGCGTGGAAGGCGATCCAGGCCTCGACCAACACCGCTTCCTTCGGCAGCGCCTCGGCGTCGCTGGCGTGCAGCCGCTTCCAGGCTTTCTTCAGGCCGGCCGCGCTGTACTCGTAAGCGGCGTCGGGATACGGGAATTTGCTCCATGCCATGCACTTCTCCTCATTGGATTTTCTTCAGGTATTCCTGGGCCAGCTTGTCGAACAAGAGCCGCGTCTCGCCGCGCAGGTAGGGGCCGATCTGCGACAGCGTCTGGTAGCAGCCGCGCGCCAGCGCGTCGGCCATCGCCTGCTGCTCGGTGTACTTGCGCGGATTGCGCACGTATTCGTAGGACAGCCAGTAGGTCGACACCACCACCATGTTGGTCGACAGTGCGTCGATCTGTGCCGGCGTCGCCTCCAGCGCGCCCTCGCGCTGCAGCCCTTCGCACAGCCCGCGCGCGACCTTGATCTTGTACGCAAGGATCTGCTTGAAGTGCAGTTCCAACGTGCGGTTGCGCGACAGCAGGTCGCTCAGGTCGCGGTAGAAGAAGCGGTAGCGCCACACCAACTCGAACATCAGGTGCAGGTATAGCCAGACGTCCTCGATGTTGACGCGGCGGCCGTCCGGCACGCCGAGCATGCGCGTGATCTCGGCCTCGAACTGCGCGAAGATCGAATTGACGATGTCGTCCTTGTTGCGGAAGTGGTAGTAGAGGTTGCCGGGAGAGATGTTCATTTCCTCGGCGATCACGGTGGTCGTGATGTTCGGCTCGCCGAATTCGTTGAACAGGCGCAGCGACAGTTCGAGTATGCGTTCGCGCGTGCGACGCGGAGCTTTCTGCTGCATGTCAGGTCGTCTCCCCAGGCGGTTTTTTTGGGTGCAAGCATACCACCGAAAAACCCGGTGCCGGCTAGCCCTGGGCCACCTTCAGGTAGCGCTCCAGGTCCTGCAGCGTCTCCTGCAGTTGGTGGACCGCGAAGCGGTCGCGGCGCCGGCGGCCGGCATCCTTGACCAGCGTCATGCTGCCGTCCTGCAGTAGGGGCAGCTTCAGCCGCAGCCCGTGCCGCGCCAGTTGCGGCGCCAGTGCCGCGCGCCGCTGCCACAGCATCAGGCGCATGTTCTGGTAGGCGTTTTCGCACATGCGGCGGCGCTGCGTGTAGCTGAACAGGTTGGCGAAGAACATTTCGGCGTCGGCCTGGCTCGGCTCGAACAGCAGCACGTCGGCGTCCGGATACAGCCGCGCGTAGTTGCCCATGCCGATCTCCAGCCGCGAATGGATGATGGTGCGCAGCGTCTGCGACAGCACTGTCAGCAAGCCGTGTCCTGCCAGGCTGCCGGCCGGCGCAGCGCCGTTGTACGGCACGATCGGGTTCAGGCACAGCAGCAGGTCGACCTCCTCCTTCAGAGCGATCGACGCGTGCAGGGTCTTGCGCAGCGCGCCGTCGACGAAGTGGCGGCCGTCGATCTCGACCGGAGGGAACAATCCGGGCACCGCGGCGCCGGCCTGTGCTGCGCGCGAGATCGGCACGTGGTCGAAGCCCGGCTGGCCGAATTCGACCGAGGCGCCGGAATCGAGGTCGGTGGCGACAATCACCAGCTTGCGCGACAGCTGCCGGAAATCGTTGCTGCGGCCGCCTTCGGCGAAGGTGCGGGCGAGGAAGTCGTGGATGCCGGTGCCGGAAATCACGCCGGCCGGCAGCGCCCGCTTGACGCGCTCGAACGAATGGGCGACGCCGGTCTTGCCGCCACGCCGCAGGTAGTCGAAGGCGGAGCCGGCCAGCAGATGCGGCAGCGCCGCCGCCCGCCTGCCGAGTTCGTCCCAGGCCGGCGAGAACAGACGCTCCGGCCGCAGCCGCGCGCCGCTGGCCGCGTCCTGCTCGCTTTCGATAAACATGCGGCACATCTGCTGCGGCGTGACGCCGTTCGCCAGCCCGGCGGCGACGATGCCGCCGGCGCTGATGCCGACGTAGATGTCGGCGTCGTTCAGGTCCAGCCCCTCGATCGATTCCTGCAGCGCGGCCAGCGCGCCGATTTCATACGCCGCCGCCAGCGGGCCGCCGCCGGCCAGCGCAATGCCGATGCGGGAACGGCGGGCGCCGGCGCGGGAGGATTTCTGATGGACGGAATTACGGGAAGCGGTCATGGGCGATGCGACGACGGAGAAAACGAAAACGGGCCTGTGGTCGGCACAAGCCCGTTACGGAAGGCGCCGGCTGCCCCGTTCGGGAGCCGCCGGCGCCGGGAATGAATCCAGGTAGGGGAGGGCAAACGGTCCTGCCTGGATTCAGCTCGCGGCGCTGTCCGCCGCTTGCGCTGCAACCGGCTTGGCGGCCGGCTTGGTACGGGGCTTGGCAGCCGTTTTCGCCGCCGGCTTGGCGGTCTTGGCTGCGGGTTTGGCGGCCGGCTTCGCGGCCGGTTTCGCTACGGCCTTCTTGGCGACCGGCTTGGCCGCAGTCTTCGCTGCCGCCTTGACGGTCGGCTTGGCGCTGCGGGCGGCAGTCTTGGCCGGCGCCTTCTTGCCGGACAGCGCGGCTACCGCCTTGCTCAACTCCTCGACGCGGCGGGTCAGGGTCTGGATGTCGTTCTGGGTCGGCACGCCAAGGCTGGTCAGCGAGCGGGACACACGGTCCTCGAACACCTGTTCCAGCTTGTCCCAGGAACCGGACGCCTGCTTGCTGACGTTGTCGGCCATCTTGGTGACGGTGTCGGTGACGCCGGCCACCTTGCTGCCGGCCAGCTTCTGCGTGCGCTGCTGCAGTTCGGTGCCTTCCTTGACCAGCTTGGCGAAGACCTTGCCGCCTTCTTCCTGGGCCTTGGCGAAGGCGCCTAAGCCGGCCTGCCAGATCTGCTGCGCCGAGGTTCGCACCGCTTCGGCCAACTGCCGGTCGTCCGTTTTCGCCAGCGCTTTGAGTTTCTTTACCATCGTGTTCTCCAGTCGTTGAATGAATCAAAACGCCGGACCGCCCGGCGTGCGTAGTACTGATGCTGCCAGTTTAAGCAGCAAAAGTAGAGACCGGTACCTAAAGCGATAGAGCGCGAATTCTAAAGCGCCGCGCAGAGGGGAAAGCGGCCTTGTGGCTCATTGTGGGTATTGCCAATCCCATGCCGGCCTGCAATGATTCGAAAATTATATTCGAACAGGAAACGGGGGGAACATGCATTATTTCGTGACGGGAGCGACTGGATTCATCGGCAAGCGCCTGGTCAAAAAACTGCTCGCCCGCAAAGGCAGCGTGGTTCATTTCCTGCTGCGCGAGGAAAGCGCGGACAAGGTGCCGGAGCTGCTTGCCTACTGGGGCGTATCGAAGGCGCGCGCGCTGCCGGTGTTCGGCGACCTGCGGCAGCCGAAGCTGGGCCTGTCGAAGGCCGACCAGAAGGACCTCACGAAAAGCATCGACCATTTCTTCCACCTGGCCGCGATCTACGACCTGAAGGCGGACGCCGACGAGCAGATGGCGGTCAACGTCGAGGGCACGCGCAATACGGTGGCGCTGGCCAACGCGATCGGCGCCAGACACTTCCACCATGTCAGCTCGATCGCCGCCGCCGGCATGTTCGAGGGGATCTTCCGCGAAGACATGTTCGAGGAGGCGGAAAACCTCGACCATCCGTATTTCGCCACCAAGCACGAATCGGAAAGGATCGTGCGCGAAGAGTTCAAGGGCGGCCCGGGTGCGCTGCGGATCTACCGGCCCGGCCTGGTGGTCGGCGATTCCAGGACCGGCGAGATGGACAAGATCGACGGCCCCTATTATTTCTTCAAGCTGATCCAGCGCATCCGCCAGCTGCTGCCGCCGTGGATGCCGACCATCGGCATCGAGGGCGGACGCATCAACATCGTGCCGGTCGATTACGTGGTCGATGCGATGGACCATATCGCGCACCGGCCGGAGCTGGCGTCGGACTGCTTCCACCTGACCGATCCGGAGCCGATGCGGGTCGGCGACGTGCTGAACACCTTTGCCCGCGCCGCCCATGCGCCGACCATGAGCCTGCGCATCAACGCGGCGCTGTTCGGCTTCGTGCCGAAGTCGGTGAAGAAGGGGCTGATGGCGCTGACGCCGGTGCGGCGCGTGCGCAACGCGGTGATGAAGGACCTCGGCCTGCCCGAAGACCTGATGCAGTTCATCAATTACCCGACCCGCTTCGACAACCGCGCTACCGCCGCCGCGCTGAAGGGCAGCGGCATTTCCTGCCCGCGGCTGGACGATTATGCCGACCGTATCTGGGACTACTGGGAACGCCATCTCGACCCTGACCTGTTCATCGACCGCACGCTCGGCGGCCAGGTGCGCGGCAAGGTGGTGCTGGTCACCGGCGGCTCGTCCGGCATCGGCTTGGCGGCCGCGCACAAGCTGGCCGAAGCCGGTGCCATCACCATCATCTGCGGCCGCGACGAAGACAAGCTGGCCGAGGCACAAAACGAAATCCGCGCGCGCGGCTTCGACGTCGTCACGTATGCGGTGGACATCGCCGACATGGCCGACTGCGACCGCTTCGTGCAGCTGCTGCTGGCCAATCATGGCACGGTGGACGTGCTGGTCAACAATGCCGGACGCTCGATCCGGCGCGGGATCGAATCCAGCTACGACCGCTTCCACGATTTCGAGCGCACCATGCAGCTCAATTATTTCGGTGCCTTGCGGCTGACGATGGGCTTGCTGCCGGGGATGCTGGCGCAAAAGCGCGGCCAGGTGGTGAATATCTCGTCGATCGGCGTCCTGACCAATGCGCCGCGTTTTTCCGCTTACGTGGCGTCGAAGGCAGCGCTGGACGCCTGGACCCGCTGCGCGGCATCCGAATTCGCCGACATGGGGATTCACTTCACCACCATCAACATGCCGCTGGTGCGCACGCCGATGATCGCGCCGACCAAGATCTACCAGAACGTGCCGACGCTGAACCCGGAGCAGGCGGCCGACCTGATCGCGCAGGCGATCGTCTACAAGCCGGTGCGCATCGCCACGCGGCTCGGCGTGGCCGGCCAAGTACTGCACGCGCTGGTGCCGCGCGTGGCGCAGATCGTGATGAACACCAGCTTCCGCATGTTCCCGGATTCGGACGCCGCGCGCGGCGACAGGAAGGCACCGCAACTGAGCGCTGATCAAGCGGCGCTGGAGCACATGCTGCGCGGCGTTCACTTCTGAATCGGCGCCGCCGGCGCGCGGCGTCTTCAGCGCGGCAGCAAGACGGCGTCGATCGCGTGGATCACGCCGTTGTCGGCGGTGATGTCGCTCTGGATCACATTGGCATTGTTGACGGTGATCTTGCCGTTGTCGGAAGTGAGCTTCAGCAGGTCCCCCTGGACTGTCTTCACTTCGCCCGGCTTGATTTCCGCCACCAGGGTTCTGCCCGGCACGATGTGATAGGTCAGCACCTGCGCCAGCCGCACCTTGTCCTGCATCAGGGTATCCAGCGTGCCGGCCGGCAGTTTCTCGAATGCATGATCGGTCGGCGCGAAGATCGTGTACGGGCCGGCATCCTTTAGCGTATCGGTCAGGCCGGCGGCATGCAGGGCGCGCACGAACGTCTTCAGGGAACCATCCGTGGCTGCGGCGGCGACGATGTCCTCGCCTTGGGCGACGGCGCTGCCGCAGAAGGCCACCAGCGCCAGCAGCAGGCTCAGCAGTTTTTTCATGGAAACTCCAAAGGCGATGCCGTGGCCGTCCTGGCGGACGGGATGGCAATCGATATTCGTGAGTTGTCACACCGGCAAAAAAGTTCCGGCGCGTTGAAGACGGCGGAAGTGCCGGACGGAATGCCTCAGGCCGGCATGCCGGCGGCGGAGGCCGCGCGGATTTCGTCGATCGCCAGCGCCTGCACGCGGGCATCGAAGGCCAGCGCGACGTGGCCGATGCCGCCCAGTTCGATGTTCCTGGCGTCGGCCAGCAGCGATGAGGTCTGCGGCGACACGATGTTGTCGTGCTGCGAAAAGATCGACACGAACAGCCGCCGCGCTGCCGGCGATTCGGCCGCCGCCAGCGTTTCCAGCCATGCGCTCGGCCGTCCTTGGCCGGCGCATCCGCGCCAGCCCATTTCGCGGGTGTTAACACCGATGCCGTAATTGGCCAGTGCCGTGCCGTGGTGCGGCGTGCCGAGCGTGATCACGCGGGCGATGCGGGCGGCGCCGTGCTGGCGCAGATAGGCGCGCATCGCCAGCCCGCCCATGCTGTGCGCCAGAACGACAATGCGCGGCTGGCCGCTGGCTGCGCACAGCGCCTCGATGGTTCGGTGCAGCAGCGGCACATAGCGATCGATGCCGCCCAGTACCGGCTCCAGGTCGAGCGCATGATGGCCGATGCCGGCCTGCGCCAGCGCCCGGCTCATGCCGACCCAGTAGCCGCTGTTGCAGCCGTAGCCATGCACCAGCAGCACCGGCAGGCTGCCCGACGGGGCAGCTGCCGCGCGCTGGCGGAAAGCGCGAAACGGCATGCTCCACGAGGATGCGTACAGCGTGGCGCGGAATTCGCTCCAGAACAGCCGCTGCCGGCCGCGCCAGTCGAGGCGGTGAGCGGCCGGCAGCGGAGCGCGGTAGCGCGCCGCTAGCGCGAAGCTGTTGCGAGTGATGGCGACGCGCAGCAGCAGCACGGCGCCGATGCCGAAAGCCAGCGCCGCCGCCGGACTCCAGCCCCAGGCGCGTATCGCCGGTACGGCCAGCGCGGCGCTGGCCGCCAGTTGCAGCAGCAGCAGTATGCGGGTGATGCGGGCGATCATCAGCGGCGGTTGCGGGATTATGCCGCCGGCGGCTGGCCACCCAGGCGCTGCGCCAGGCCGCTGGCCAGGCGCGCCGCGATGCCGTAGATCGACAGCTGCGGGTTGGCGCCGATCGAGGTCGGGAACAGCGAGCCATCGTGGACCGACAGGTTTTCCAGCTGGTGGTGGACGCCATTGCCGGCCACCACTCCGTGGCGCGGATCGTCGGCCAGCGCGCAGCCGCCCATCACGTGCGCCGATACCACGCGCGCCTGCAGCGGCCGGTAGGGTAGTGCCATGATTGCCGCGCGCGCCGCCGGCCAGCTGGTGTAGCCGGACGCCGCCTCGTGTACCGGATGCACGCTCCTGGCGCCGGCGGCGAACTGGATTTCCGCCATCGACAGCAGCGCCCGCCGCACGCCGTCCCAGATGAAGTCGTTCAACGGGTAGTCGAGCCGCGGCGAGCCGTCGTCGTTCAACGTCACGGTACCGCCCGGCGACTGTTCGGCGAAGCCGTCGCGCAGCAGTGCCAAGAGCGCATGCGCATGCGGGAACTGGCGCATCATCGCCGCATGCTCTGCGCCGAAGCCCTGCATCGTGGTGGCGAACAACATCGGGTGCAGCGGCGGCGCTTCCAGCTTGTAGCCGATCGGGCCGTCGATCTGATCGGTTTCCAGGAAATGGTCGGAGTACACCGATTGCGGCGCGCCGTCGAAGCCGTTGACCGGCTGCTCGAACAGCGCCGCGCAGATCACTGTCGGGTGCAGGAAGGTACGCTTGCCGAGCAGCTGGTGCGGGTCCGGCGCCTGCGAGCGCAGCAGCAGGGCCGGCGAATTGATGGCGCCGCCGCACACCACGTAGTGACGCGCGCGCACGTCGATCGCGACACCGGTCGGCGCCAGGCCATCGCCGTCGAGCGCGACACAGGACAGGCGCTCGACGCGCTCGCCGCCCAAGTGCAGGCGTTCGGCGCGGGCCCGGGTCAGCAGCTGGGCGCCGCCCGTCAGCGCCACCGGGATGGTGGTCACCAGCATCGACTGCTTGGCGTTGGTCGGACAGCCCATGCCGCAATAGCCGAGGTTCCAGCAGTCCTTGACGTTGCGCCGGATGGTGGCGGTCGGAATGCCGAGCCGCTCGGCGCCGCGCCGCAGCAGGTCGTTGTTTTCGTTCGGCGCCACGGTCCACGGCTCGATGTGCAGGCGCCGCTCCATCATTTCGAACCACGGCTGCAGCGCCGCCGGGCCGTAGCCGGACAGGCCGTTCTTTTCCCAGAAGCGCAGCGTCGCTTCCGGCGTGCGGAAGCTGGAGGTCCAGTTGACCGTGGTCGAGCCGCCGACGCTTTTACCCTGCAGGATGTTGATCGCCTTGTCGGCGGTCTTGCGCGCCGCCGATTCCTGGTACAGCGCCGGGTAGGCGTCGGCTTCGCGCATCTTGAAGTCGCGCGAGGATTTCAGCGGCCCTTCCTCGATCAGCAGCACCGACAGGCCGGCGCGGGTCAGGATTTCGGCGCTGACGCCGCCGCCGGCGCCGCTGCCGATGATCGCGACGTCGACTTCGATGCGGCGGTCGGCGGCCAGTGTCGAAGCATCGGTGACGCGCCAGCCGGCGGCGAGGCCGACCTGGATCGGGTCCGGCAGGGCCGGCGTGACGGGGGGCAGTTTGCTCGGATTCATCGCAGTGGTTTCAGCCGAAGCGCACGGCCGGGCCGGGATAGCCGATCGTGCTCCAGCTTTCCGGGTCGGCATACCAGGCGCCGAAGATCAGATCGTGCAGCGCCTGGTAGGCGCCCTGCAAAAGCGCGAAACGGTGATCGCGCCAGCGATGCAGGAACGCCGCCACCTGGTCGGGACTCGCCTCGGCCCAGTCCGGCACGCCGGCCAGCAGGCGCCGCGTCGGCGCCAGCGTCAAGAGTCCGAACAGGTCGGCCACTTCCTTTTGCGCCGATAGCGGCAGGCCGGCGATTGCCGCCTGCACCCGCGTCGCGGTGGCAGCCGCTGCCGGCGCGGCCGGAGCCGGCAGCGCACCCTGCAGCATCGCCGGCACGATTGCCGCCAGCGCCGCGTTCGCCGCCGCGTCCAGCTGGTAGCGCTGCGGCGGTGTCGACTGGCGCAACCGGTGCAGGCCGCCGGCGGCGGCCAGCGCGGCAGCGCCGAGCAGTCCGATCTTGATAAAAGTGCGGCGAGTGGGCATGGTGGGGGCCTCGATGAGATTTTCCAGTGTACCGCAAGCAAATGGCGCCGCCACCCGACTAGAGCGCTGCCTCTACTGGCGCGGTTGGTGGCGGCGCCGTTCGCTGCAAGAATGCCGGGCATCCCCGCCGCCTTGCGCGCCGGGCCGATTTCAGGAGCCGCTGATGAAGAAGCAGGAGTTGGTCGCTGCCCTGCGCCGTGACCTGCAGGTACTGGCCGCGCAGCGCCGCGCCGCCCACCTTGACCCGGCCACGCGCGCCGCGCGCGACGCGTTGCGGCGCTTCCAGTCGGAGCGCATGGTCGCCACC
>JBAUJK010000187.1:0-3538 GCA_049683695.1 Burkholderiaceae bacterium | reverse complement strand
GCCACCGATCGGTGGCGGTCCAGCAGATCGGCAGCCGCGGCCAGAGAGCCGGGTGCCCACCAGGGGTCGTCGTCGCAGAAGGCGACGTACGGCGTGCGCGCCGCCGCCGCGCCGAGATTGCGCCCGGCCGCGCCCAGGTTGCGCGGCGCGCGCACCAGCACCGCTTCCGGAAAATCGCGCGCCACCATTGCCGCCGTATCGTCTGGCGATGCGTTGTCGACCACGATCAGTGGCGGCCGCTCCGGCAGCGCGCGCAGCTGGCGCAGCGTGCGCGCCAGCTCGGCGGCGCGCCCGTGCGTCAATACCACGACGCTGATGCGCTGCCGGCGGGTGGCGGCTCCTGTTATCTCGGCTCGCTCCATTGCAGTTGCCAGTAGCGTTCCGGCGCTTGCAGATCCTGCCGACCATGACCCAGCCCCGGCAGCTGGCTGCGGTAGGCACATACCGCCTCGGCCTTGGCAGCGGCCATGTCGGATCGATGCAGGTCGACTGGCGCGGCATGGATTCCGGCATCGCGCAATTGCGCCAGCCGTTCCTGCAGCAGGCCGGGAAAACGGCGATACGGCGCGTCTTCGTAAAACAGCCAGGAGCCTGGCGCCGGCGCGCGCCGCCACAGCGAGAGCGCGGCCTGGTGCGTCAGCAGATGATCGCCATGGAACAGGCCGAGCGGCGCGATGACGCTGTCGGCGGCAGATTCTGCCAATATCCGTTGCAGCCGCAGCGCGATCTGTTCGACCTCGGCCGCAACCCCGTACTGGCTATCGAAAAATTCCAGCCACAGCGGTGTCGCCGCCAGCAGGCGCAGCGCCTGCTGGTCTTCGTCGCGGCGAGCCCGCATGGCGCCGGCGGCGGTGTCGAAGCCGGTGCGGCGGTCCCAGTCGGGTGCCGGCAGGCTGGCGGCAGGGACTGCGGCAAACACCGTAGCTACCACCGCGCCGGGGCGGGCGGCGATCAGGTTGCCGCAGCTGAAAACGCCATCGTCCAGGTGTGGCGAG
Source organism: Burkholderiaceae bacterium (assembly GCA_049683695.1). Taxonomy (GTDB): domain Bacteria; phylum Pseudomonadota; class Gammaproteobacteria; order Burkholderiales; family Burkholderiaceae_D; genus DATJCV01. The sequence continues at coordinate 2,543 of JBAUJK010000187.1, read as the reverse complement.
ATCACGATCAGAGGTGGGGGTGAGGACATGCCGGAACAGGGATGCCACGTTTACCGGCGGCGCCGGCCGGGTAGCCTCACGCCTCGGCGCCGGCCAGCGGCGACGTGCCGGCTGTCGCGCGACCGCTGTGCGCCAGCCGCGCCAGCCGTTCCTCGCGTTCGACGAAATAGCGCACCGTCCGTTCCAGCCCCTGCGCCAGCGGCGTCGACGGCGACCAGCCGAGCAGTGCGCGCGCGGCCGACGTATCGGGACAACGCTGCCTCGGGTCGTCGGCCGGCAGCGGCTTGAACACGATGCGCGAGCTGGAGCCGGTGGCGGCGACGATCTGCCGCGCGATTTCCAGCACGCTGATTTCCTGGCCATTGCCGATATTGACCGGCTGGTGCGGATCGCCGAGTGCGTCCATCAGCCGCACCAGTGCGTCGATCAGGTCGTCGACGTAGCAGAACGCGCGCGTCTGCGAGCCGTCGCCGTAGACTGTCAGATCTTCGCCGGCCAGCGCCTGCGTGATGAAGTTGGACACCACGCGGCCGTCGGCCGGATGCATGCGCGGCCCGTAGGTGTTGAAGATACGGGCGATGCGGATGTTCAGACCGTGCTGGCGGTGGTAGTCCATGAACAGCGTTTCGGCGCAGCGCTTGCCCTCGTCGTAGCAGGAGCGGATGCCGATCGGATTGACGTGCCCCCAGTAGTCCTCGGTCTGCGGATGCACCTGCGGATCGCCGTAGACTTCGCTGGTCGACGCCTGCAGGATGCGCGCCTTGACCCGCTTGGCCAGCCCCAGCATGTTGATCGCGCCGTGCACGCTGGTCTTGGTGGTCTGCACCGGGTCGTTCTGGTAGTGCACCGGCGAGGCGGGGCAGGCGAGGTTGTAGATTTCGTCGACTTCGACGTACAGCGGGAAGGTGACGTCGTGGCGCATCAACTCGAAATTCGGATGTTCCAGCAGGTGCGCGATGTTGTCCTTGCTGCCGGTGTAAAAATTGTCGACGCACAGCACATCGTGCCCGGCCGCCACCAGCCGCTCGCACAGATGCGAGCCGAGAAAGCCGGCGCCGCCGGTCACCAGTATCCGCTTCCGGTCACTCTCCTTCATGCTGTTCCTTTCCAAGAAACGGGAAAAGGCATCGCGCCGGTTCAGGCGGCGATGCGACGTTCCGCCCGCGCCGCCGGAAATGCCGCCGCTACCCGCGTGGCGCGCGGCGGTGCCAGTTGGCCATAGACGGCGGCCAGCTGGGCGGCAACGCCAGCCCAGGTGTAGCGGTTGCGGGCGCGGCGGCGGCCGGCCAGTCCCATTGCCCGCGCCTGCTGCGGCGAGCGCTGCAAAAGCGACAGGCGGTCGGCCAGCGCGGCCGGGTCGCGCGGCGGCACCAGGAAGCCGGTTTTGCCGTCCTGCACGGTAGTGCGGATGCCGCCGACCGCGGCGCCCACTACCGGCGTGCCGCAAGCCATCGCCTCCACCGGCGTGATGCCGAACGGTTCGTACCACGGCGTGCTGACGAATACGTCGGCGGCGCTGTAGAACAGCCGCAGCACGTCGCGCCCGCGGCGGCCGACGAAGGTGACACGGTCTCCGACGCCGGCGTCGCGCATGATTTGCCGCAGGCGCGCGATTTCCGGCGTCTGGCGTTCGTCCGGCGTATCGCTGTTGCCGCCGACGATGTACAGATGCGGCTCGACGCCGCCCTCCGCGCGCAAAAGACGCATCGCCGCGATCACGTTGTCGACGCCCTTGCGCGGCACCAGCCGCCCCAGCTGCAGCACTGCGAACTGGCGCTCCGGCCAGCCCAGCCACCGGCGCGCGGCGGCGCGCCCGATCGGCGCGAATTCGTCGGCGTCGAAACCGCAGGGCACGGTGGCGATGCGCTCCGGCTCGGCGTCGTACAGCTCGATCAGGTCGGCTTCGTCCTGCGGACATTCGGCGATCACTCGGTCGGATTCCGCCACCAGCGTTTCCTCGATTGCGAAACGCTCGTCCGGGAAGCCGTCGCTGGCGCCCTGGTGGCGTCGCCGCACCCGGCCCAGCGCGTGGAAGGTGGTCACCAGCGGAATGCCGAGTGCTACCTTGACCCGCAGCGCGGCGGCGCCGGACATGAAGAAGTTGGCGTGCATCACGTCGTACGGCAGCGCCTCGCCGCGGAAGAAGTTGATCAGGAAGTCGCCGAAGGCGTCCATGTACGGCAGCAGCCGTTCCTTCGGCAGCACGCAGGCCGGGCCGGCCGGCACATGCACCACGCGCACGTCGTGTTCCAGGTGAACCACGGCCGGCAGCGCCGGGTCGTCGCGGCGGGTAAAGACGTCGACCTGCAGACCGCGCCGCGCCAGCTGGCGCGCCACGTGCGCGACGTAGATATTCTGGCCGCCGGCGTCGACGCCGCCGGTCACGGCGAGGGGTGACGCGTGTTCGCTGATCAACGCTATTTTTTTCATCAAGGGCTCCTGGGGTTGCGATGTGCACGGCCGGGAACTGCATGCGTTGGCCTTTGCCTTTCGCAAAAGCAGCTTGTATGCCAGAAGCGCTTCTCCAGCGTTCTCCCATGAAG
>JBAUJK010000186.1:0-8387 GCA_049683695.1 Burkholderiaceae bacterium | reverse complement strand
CGGCAACGCCGGTCTGCCTGGTTCCGGCCAAGCCCGGCGGCGGCATGGATCTGACCTGCAAGCTGCTGCAGGCGGCGGCACCGGCGCTGCCGCCGCTGCGCTCGGCCTATCTGCCGGGCGGCATCGGCGCGGTGGCCTGGACTTCGATCGTGTCCCAGCGCTCGTCCAACCCGGACCAGCTGGTGGTTTTCTCGGGCGGCTCGCTGCTGAACCTGGCGCAGGGCAAGTACGGCAAGGCCAGTCCCGCCGACGTGCGCTGGGTGGCCGCGGTCGGCACCGACTACGGAATGATCGCGGTGCGCCAGGACGCGCCGTATCGCAACCTGCGCCAGTTGCTGGAGGCGATCCGGCAGGAGCCGGCCAAGGTCACGATCGGCGTCTCCGGCACCATCGGCAGCCAGGACTGGCTGAAGATGGCGCTGCTGGCGCGCCGCGACGGCATCGACCCGAAGAAGCTGCGCTTCGTCGCGCTGGAGGGCGGCGGCGAGGCCTTCACCGCACTGCTGGCGGGCCACGTGCAGGTGGCCTCCGGCGATGCTTCGGAAGCCGCCCAGCATGGCGGCGACAACCGCATCCGCGTGCTGGCGGTGCTGGCGGAGGCGCGCCTGCCGGGCCCGCTGGCGACAGTGCCGACCGCGCGCGAGCAGGGCTACGACGTGGTCTGGCCGATCGTTCGCGGCGTCTACATGGGGCCGGGCGTGGCCGACGCCGCATACCGCGACTGGGTCGAGCGTTTCGATCGCGCGCTGGCGACGCCGGAATTCGACCGCTTGCGTGCCGCCCAAGGCCTGTATCCGTTCGCGCTGACGGGCGCGGCGCTGGCCGAGTACGTGAACAAAACCGTCGACGCCTACGGCCGGCTGTCGCGGGAATGGGATTTGATTCGCTAGGCTGTACAACCACGGAGACCACATCATGATGACACGCAAATTCTGTTCCGCCGTGCTCGGCACGCTGCTGGCCGGCGCCGCCGGCGCCCTGTTCGCGCAGGCACCGGCCGGCTATCCGGCCGACTACGCCAAAATCGTCGATGGCGCCAAGAAGGAGGGCAAGCTGGTGATCTACAGCGCCACCGACTCGAAGGCGGCCGAACCGCTGATCCGCGACTTCAACGCGCTGTACCCGGGCGTCAAGGTCGAATACAACGACATGAACACGACCGAGGTCTACAACCGCTACATCTCCGAGGTCGCCGCCGGCGGCGCCACCGCCGACGTGCTGTGGTCGTCGGCGATGGATTTGCAGGTCAAGCTGGTGACGGAAGGCTACGGCATGACCTATCGCAGCGTGGAAGCGGCGGCGCTGCCGGCCTGGGCCAACTGGAAGGACGCGGCCTACGGCACCACCTTCGAACCGGCGGTGTTCGTCTACAACAAGCGGCTGGTGCCGGCCGACGAAGTGCCGGCTACCCATGCCGATTTCGCCAAGCTGATTTCGACCAAGCTGGACAAGTACAAGAACAAGGTCACCACCTACGACGTCGAGAAATCCGGGGTCGGCTTCATGTTCATCACCCAGGACCTGCGCGAGAATCCGCAGTTCTGGGATTTCGCCAAGGCGCTCGGCAATGCGGCGCTGCGGGTGCAGTCGTCGACCGGCACCATGCTGGAGCGGATTTCGTCCGGCGAGAACCTGATCGGCTTCAACATCATCGGCTCCTACGCCCAGGTGCGGGCGCAGAAGGATGCATCGATCGGCGTCGCCTTTCCGAAGGATTACACGGTGGTGATGTCGCGCGTGATGTTCATCAGCAAGACAGCGAAGAACCCGAATGCCGCCAAGCTCTGGCTCGACTACACGCTGTCCAAGCGCGGGCAGACCGTGATCGCCAACGAATCGCAGCTGTACTCGATGCGCCCGGACGTCAGCGGCGCCACCACCGCGGCCGAACTGACCGCCCAACTCGGTGACCACCTGAAGCCGCTGGCAGTCAGCCCGGCGCTGCTGGAGTACCTGGACCAGAACAAGCGCCTCGCCTTCCTGAAGCAGTGGAAGGAAACTGCCGGCAAGAAGTAGGCCCGGACGGCGCCGCCCCGGCCGATGGTGGCGGCGCCGGCTCCTCTGTTCGAACCCAGGATTTCGCGCATGCATATTCCAACCTTGCACGGCGGGCCCGCGCGCCTCGACTGGCCGCGCGGCCTGGTGGTGGCGCTGACGGCGCTGGTGATCTTCCTGCCGCTGCTGCTGATCTTCTACCAGAGCTTCCTGTCGGCGCCGTTCTTCATGCCGGCCAAGACCCTCAGCCTGGAGCCGTACCGCTTCATCTTCGACGATCCGGATTTCCGCCAGGCCTTCGTCAACGGCTTCATCCTGGCCGCCGGCCTGGCGGCGATCGCGGTGCCGCTCGGCGGCATGCTGGCATTCCTGATGATGCGCACCGACCTGCCCGGCCGCAGCTGGATCGCGCCGCTGCTGCTGGTGCCGGTGTTCGTATCGCCGATGGTGATCGGCTTCGGCTACGTGGTGTCGATGGGACCGGCCGGCTTCTACACGTTGTGGGTCAAGCAGCTGCTGGGCCTGTTCGGGCTGGATATCGAACCGTGGAACATCTACGCCTTTTCCAGCATCGTCGTGATTGCCGGCCTGACCCATGTGCCGCACGTCTACCTGTACGCATCGGCGGCCCTGAAAAGCCTCGGCTCCGATGTCGAGGAGGCGGCGCGCGTGGCCGGCGCCACGCCGCTGCAGGTGATGATGAACGTCTCGCTGCCGATGATCATGCCGGCCCTGGCCTATTCCGGCGTGCTGGTGTTCTTCCTCGGCTTCGAAGTGTTCGGCCTGGTGCTGGTGCTGGGCGATCCGGAAGGCCACCTGGTGCTGACCACTTACCTGTACAAGTTGACCAACAAGCTGGGGACGCCGTCCTACCATCTGATGGCGGCGGTCGCGGTGTGCCTGGTGGCGGTCACGATGCCGCTGGTCATGCTGCAGCGCTGGCTGCTGCGCTCGGCCAACAAGTACGTGGCGATCAAGGGCAAGGGCGCGCGCCAGAAACCGCTGCCGCTGGGGCGCTGGAAATGGGTGGCGTTCGGCCTGATCGCCGCCTGGCTGTTGTTCACGATCCTGGTGCCGATCTCGGGCATCGCGCTGCGCGCCTTCGTCTCCAACTGGGGCGAGGGCGTGCGGCTGACGGAAGTCCTGACGCTGGTCCATTTCACCGACATCTGGCAGCAGCCGTCGCTGATGCGCGGCATCGTCAACACGGTGCTGATCGGCGTCATCGGCGGCGCGCTGGCGGTGATCTGCTACGGCGCGATCGCGCTCGCGATGCACCGCAAGCAGGATGGCATCACCCGCTTTCTCGACTACAGCGTGCTGGTGCCGCGGGCGGTGCCGGGCCTCCTGGCCGGCCTGTCGTTCCTGTGGGTGTTCCTGTTCGTGCCGACCGCGCTCGACAGCCTGCTGAAATGGTTCGACAGCGACGCCACGCGCTGGCTGTCGGAACATCTGATCCCGCAGTTGCGGGCGCTGCGTTCGACCATCTTCTCGGTCTGGCTGGCGTACTCGGTGGTGTGGCTGGCCTATGGCATGCGCCTGATCACGACCGCGCTGCTGCAGGTCGGGCCGGAGCTGGAGGAAGCGGCGCGCGCCATCGGCGCCCGCCGCGCCCAGGTCACGCGCGACGTCACGCTGCCGCTGGCACGCTACGGCCTGATCGGCGCCTGGCTGATGGTGTTCCTGATCTTCGAGCGCGAATACTCGACCGGCGTCTACCTGCTGTCGCCCGGCACCGAAGTGATCGGCGCCCTGATCGTCTCGATGTGGGGCACCGGCGCGGTCGACCTGGTGGCGGCGCTGTCGTTCATCAACATCCTGCTGGTGGCGATCGGGCTCGGCATCGTGCTGCGCTTCGGCGTCAAGCTGCAGGACTAGTTTTCCATTCCAACGAGGTTTCCATGTCCGAATTGAGCGTCAACGATCTCTACCTCGACTATGGCAGCGGCGCGCAGGCCAACCCGATCCTGAAAGGCGTATCGATGGAGCTGCAGCGTGGCGAGGTGGTCGCCCTGCTGGGGCCGTCCGGCAGCGGCAAGACGACGCTGCTGCGTGCGGTCGCCGGCCTGGAATCGCCGAAGGCCGGCAGCATCCGCATCGGTGCCAACCTGGTCTACGATGCCGGCCAGCGCATCGAGACGCCGGCCGAGCAGCGCAACCTCGGGCTGGTGTTCCAGTCCTACGCGCTGTGGCCGCACAAGACGGTGTTCGACAACGTCGCCTACGGCCTCCGGCTGCGCAAGCTGGCCGGCGCCGAGGTCGAGCGCCGCGTCGGCGAAGTCCTCGGTCAGCTCGGGCTCGGCCCGCTCGGCGCGCGCTTTCCGCACCAGCTGTCGGGCGGCCAGCAGCAGCGGGTGGCGATCGCGCGCGCGCTGGTCTACAACCCGCCGGTGCTGCTGCTGCACGAACCGCTGTCCAACCTCGACGCCAAGCTGCGCGAGGAGGCGCGCGCCTTTCTGCGCGCGCTGATCGTCCGGCTCGGCCTGTCGGCCCTGATGGTCACGCACGACCAGAACGAGGCGATGGCGATCGCCGACCGCATCCTGCTGCTGAACAACGGCCGCATCGAGCAGCAGGGTACGCCGCAGCAGATGTACCAGGAACCGCAGACCGCGTTCAGCGCCGAATTCATGGGCAGCAACAACCGGCTGCCGGCGACCGTGGTCGGCCGCGACGGCGACGGCGTCACTATCCAGGTGGCCGGCGGCCGGCTGCGAGGCCGGCTGGTCGGCGCCGGCGCCGGCGATGCGGCAACCGCCATTGCGCGCGTCGAACAGGTGCGCATCTCCACCCGGCAGAGTGAAAACGCGCTGCGCTTGCCGCTGGCCACCTGCATGTACCTGGGAGACCGCTGGGAGTGCCTGTTCCAGCACGACGGTACCGGCGACATCGGCTTGCGCGCCTATGCGCCACAGCGACTGGATCCGGGAGAATACTGGCTGGAGGTACCGCCGCAATCGCTGTGGGTGTTCGCGGACCGGCCGGTCTAGCGATCCTTACTGCGCGGGCGCGCCATCGCCTGCCGCTGCTGCCACGCCGCCAGCCGCTGCCGATAGCGTTCCAGCGCGTCTTCATAGACATCGAAAATGCATGGATTGCAGCCGCTGCCGCAACAGTCTTCCAGCGCCGGCGGCACAGGCGCCTGCGGCGGCTCGGCAGCCGGATCGGAAGGCGGCGCCGCAGGCTGACGACGCGAACGGGAAGATGGCATCAGGGGCTCGATTCCGGCTTCAGCCGGATGCGATCATCTTACGCCGTCGACGTGCGCGCCGCGCATCGCCAGGCGCCTGGCCAGGATGACGAACTGCTCCACTGCCAGCTGTTCCGGCCGCGCCTGCGGGTCGATGCCGGCGTCGGTCAACTCGTTTTCGTCGAACAGGCCGGCGACGCAGTTGCGGATCACCTTGCGCCGCTGCGAGAACGCCTTCTGCACCACCTGTTCCAGCAGAGCGGCGTCGCAGGCCGCCGGCTGCGCCAACGGGATCATGCGCACGATCGCCGAATCGACGCGTGGCGGCGGCTCGAACGCCGACGGCGGCACCACGAACAGCAGTTCCATGTGGTAGCGCCATTGCAGCATCACCGACAGCCGGCCGTATTCCTTGCCGCCCGGTTCGGCCACCATCCGCTCCACCACTTCCTTCTGCAGCATGAAGTGCTGGTCTTCCACGCGCGGCGCGATCGCCGCCAGGTGGAACAGCAGCGGACTGGAAATGTTGTATGGCAGGTTGCCGACCACGCGCAGCTTTTGTCCGTCCGGCACCGGAATCGATGCGAAATCGAACTGCAGCGCGTCGCCGGCATGCACCGTCAGGCGCGCCGGATCGAATTCCTTGCGCAGCCGCGCCACCAGGTCACGGTCCAGCTCGACCACGTGCAGGTGCGGCAGCGCCTGCAGCAGCAGCTGCGTCATCGCCGCCAGCCCCGGGCCGATTTCGACCATGGTCTGCCCCGGCTGCGGATCGATGGCGCGGATGATCGCGTGCAGCACCGCCTGGTCGGTCAGGAAATTCTGGCCGAAGCGCTTGCGCGGAATGTGTTTCATCGAATTCCCGGCATTGGCGCTCAGCCGTGGCCGGCGGTGGCTTGCGCCATCCGTGCCGCCACTTCGATCGCCGCCAGCATGCTGCCGTGGTCGGCGCGGCCGACGCCGGCCGCGGCCAGATCCAGCGCGGTGCCGTGGTCGACCGACGTGCGGATGAGCGGCAGCCCGAGCGTGATGTTGACGCCATGGCCGAAGGTCGCATATTTCAGCACCGGCAAACCCTGGTCGTGGTACATCGCCAACACGCAGTCGGCATCCTCCAGATACTTCGGCTGGAACAGCGTGTCGGCCGGATACGGGCCGCGGGCATCGATGCCGTCCGCCTGCGCCGCCTGCAGCGCAGGCGCGATCACGTCGATTTCCTCGCGCCCCAGGTAGCCGCCCTCGCCCGCGTGCGGATTCAGGCCGGTGACCAGGATACGCGGCCGCGCCAGCCCGAACTTGCGCCGCAGGTCGTCGTGCACGATGCGCAGCGTGCGCGCCAGGCCGTCGACGGTGATCGCGGCCGGCACGTCCTTCAGCGCCAGATGGGTGGTGGCCAACGCCACCCGCAGCATCGCACCGGCCGGCCCGGCGGCGCCGGCCAGCATCATCACCACCTGCGGCGTGCCGGTCTGCTGCGCCAGGTATTCGGTATGGCCGGTGAACGGAACGCCGGCGTCGTTGATCGTGCTTTTCTGCAGCGGCGCAGTGACGATCGCCGCGAAGCGGCCCTGCAGCGCGCCCTCGATCGCCACATCCAGCGTGCGCAGCACGGCCGGGCCGTTGCGCGGATCGAGCTGGCCCGGCACCACGTGCGCGTTCAGCGGGCAATCGACGACGGCGATGCGGTCGGGCGGAAAATCCGGCAGGCCGTCGTTGTTCAGCGCTTCCTGCGACAGCGCGGCCAGCCGGATCGCCGGATCGATCGCGGCGGCGGTCATCGCCAGGAAGGCGGCGTCGCCGAGCAGCACGCAGGCGGTCTCGGTGCGCAGCTGCCAGGCCGCGCGCAGCGCGATTTCCGGTCCGATGCCGGCCGGCTCGCCGCAGGTAACGGCCAGCACCGGCCGCCGCGACGGACGGATCTCAGCCGGCATTGTCGTCGAAGCGGTATTCGACGTAGGCGCGGTCGCGCAGCACGCGCAGCCATTCGGAGGTCGCCTCTTCCAGCTTGCGCTCGCGGATCGCCTGCCGCGCCGCCAGCCGCAGCCGCTCGCGCGAGACGTCGTCGGTCTTGCGCTCCAGCACCTCGATCAGGTGATAGCCGAACGGCGATTCGACCGGGTCGCTGATCTGGCCCGGCTGCAGCGCGTTCATCGCGCGCTCGAACTCGGGCACGGTGTCGCCCGGATAGATCCAGCCCAGATCGCCGCCCTTGGAGGCGGACAGGTCGTTCGAATACAGCTTAGCCAGTTCCTCGAAGGTGGCGGCATGATTCTGCAGCCGCTGCTTCAGCTCGGCCAGCTTGCGCTGCGCCTCGGGCGCCGATACCAGCTGGTTGACCTTGATCAGAATATGGCGCGCATGCGTCTGCGTCACTGGCGGTACCGCCGGCTGGGCGGCGGCGGCAGTGCGGCGGTCTTCCAGCTTCAGGATATGGAAACCGTTGGCGCTCTTGACGATCGGCGTCACCGCGCCCGGCTTCAGGTCGGCGACCGCGTCCAGGAACAGCTGCGGCAGCCGGTCCTTGCCGCGCCAGCCGAGGTCACCGCCCTTCAGCGCCTCCTCGGCGTCGGAAAACACTGCCGCCACCTGGGCGAAATCGCCACCGGAGCGGATCTGCCGGTAGGCTTCCTCGGCGCGCGCCTGGCGTTCGCGGATCTGTTCCGGCGATGCGTTTTCCGGGATGCGCACCAGGATATGCTGCAGCTTCAACTCTTCCTGGGTACCACCGGCGTTGCCGGCCTCCGCCGCCAGGTAATTGTCGATCTCGGAATCGGACACCTGGATCTTGTTGTCGACCTCGCGTTCGCGCAGGCGCTGCTTGGTGATCTCGCGCCGCACTTCCTCGCGGAACTGCGGATACGGCATTCCCTCGCGCTCCAGCTGGGTGCGAAATTCCTGCAAGGACAGCTTGTTCTGCTCGGCAATGCGCAGCAGCGCCCGGTCCAGCATGGCATCGTCGACCCGGATGCCCTGCTCGGCGGCCAGCTGCAACTGCGCCTTTTCGACGATCATCCGTTCCAGCATCTGCCGCTGCAGCTGGCCGCGTGGCGGCAGCGCGCCGCCCTGGCTGGCAAGGCGGCGCTCCATGATGGCCGAGCGCTCGATCAGTTCACGACGCGTGATCACTTCATTGTTGACGACGGCAATGATGGCGTCCACCAGCTGCGGCTGGCGGCCGGCGGCGGCCGGCGCGGCGCTGGCC
>JBAUJK010000185.1:0-3398 GCA_049683695.1 Burkholderiaceae bacterium | reverse complement strand
GAGCGTGAAGCCGCGTGCGCCCGTCCTCCCCGCCGGCGGCCGCGACAGGCGCGCGCCGGGCGACAGCAGTGCGTGCAGCGGTGCGCACAGCGCCAGCTGCAGCAGCCCATACAGCAGGTAGGTGTGGCGCCAGCCGAGCAGTGTGTTCAGCTGCAGCGTCAGCGGCCAGAACACGGTGCTGGCCAGCCCGCCGACCAGGGTCAGCGCCGAAATGCCGCTGCGTGCGCCGCGCGCGAATTCGCGGTTGATGGTGGCGAACGCCGCCTCGTACAGCACCAGCGCCATCGCCACGCCGAGCACGCTCCACGCCAGGTAATAGAGCGCGGGCGTATGCGCCGCCGCCAGCAGCACGAAGCCGGCGCCACACAACAGCGATCCGGCTCCCATCACCGAGCGGCCGCCGCGCCGATCCAGCAGCACACCGACCGGCGTCGCCACCAGCCCGGCGACCAGGATGCACCAGGAAAAGGCGCCGAACACCAGTTGCGCGCTCCAACCGGTTTCGCGGCGGATTTCCGGCGCCAGGATCGCGAACGCGTAGTACAGCGACCCCCAGGACACCAGCTGCGTGACGCCGAGGATGGCGAGGATCTTGGCGCGCTGGCGGGGCGGAGTCATGAAAGATGGCGGCGATCGGGGCGACGGCAGGCGTTGCGGACGAACACCATCATACGTTCATGCGCGTCTTTCGTACCAGCCTTGCGTGCGGTTGACGACGCCGACGACCAGCAGCATCAGCGGCACCTCGATCAGCACTCCGACCACGGTCGCCAGCGCGGCGCCGGATTGCAGGCCGAACAGGCTGATCGCGGTCGCCACCGCCAGTTCGAAAAAATTCGAGGCGCCAATCAGGCTGGAGGGACCGGCGACGCAATGCGGCACGCCGAGCCGGCGGTTCAGCCCATACGCCAGCGCCGAATTGAAAAACACCTGGATCAGGATCGGCACCGCCAGCAGCGCGATCACCAGCGGCTGGCGCACGATCGCCTCGCCCTGGAATGCGAACAGCAGCACCAGGGTGGCCAGCAGCGCCGTGATCGAATACGGACCGAGCCGTGCGACCGCGCGCGCCAATTGCGCCTGGCCCCTGGTCAGCAGCCAACGGCGCAGCCATTGCGCCAGAATCACCGGGATGATGATGTACAGCACGACCGAGGTCAGCAAGGTCGCCCACGGCACCGTGATCTGTGCCAGTCCCAGCAGCAGCGCCACCAGCGGCGCAAAGGCGACGATCATGATGGCATCGTTCAGCGCCACCTGAGACAAAGTGAAATAGGGATCGCCACGGCACAGCTGGCTCCAGACGAACACCATGGCGGTGCACGGTGCCGCCGCCAGCAGGATCAGGCCAGCGATATAGCTGTCCAACTGCTCCGGCGGCAGCCAGCCGGCGAACAGCTGACGGATGAACAGCCAGCCCAGGAAGGCCATCGAAAACGGCTTGACCAGCCAGTTGACGGCCAGCGTCACGCCGATGCCGCGCCACTGGCTCTTGACTTGCGCCAGCGCGCCGAAATCGATCTTCAGCAGCATCGGGATGATCATGACCCAGATCAGCAGGCCGACCGCCAGGTTGACGCGCGCCACTTCGAGCCTGGCCACGGCCTCGAACACCGCGGGGAAACCACGGCCGAGCGCGATGCCGAGCCCGATGCACAAGACGACCCACAGCGTCAGATAGCGCTCGAAGAAACCGATGGCCGGTCGTGCCTCGGCGTCAAGGACGGCCGCAGCCGGTGGAGTGACGGATGAACTCATGACAAGCCGGTTGATGAAAAAAGAAGATTCGTGCCGATTCAGGTCGCGGCCGGCGCCATGCCGATCCTATGCATTTCATGCTGGATCGCTTGCCGGTCCAGCATCGGCAGCGGCAGGCTGACGAGGGTCTGCACGCGTGCCATGATCTGACGGAAGATCCGATCGAAGGCGGCGCGCCGCTCTTCTTCGGTTCCCGCCACCGCCGCCGGATCGGCGAACGACCAATGGGCCGATACCGGCTGCCCGGGCCAGAGCGGGCAGACTTCGCCGGCGGCGTTGTCGCACACGGTAATGATGAAATCCATGGCCGGCGCATCGGCGGCGGCGAATTCGTCCCAACTCTTGCTGCGCAGATGCCCCAGCGGGTAGCCGGTTTTGCGCAGCTGTTCCAGCGCCAGCGGATGGACGCGGCCGGCCGGATGGCTGCCGGCGCTGTAGGCGCGGAAACGCCCCCGGCCCATGGTCGTCAGCAATGCCTCGGCCATGATGCTGCGCGCCGAATTGCCGGTGCACAGGAACAGTACCTTGTAGATCTTTTCGCTCATCGCGCCCGTCCCTGTCAGCAGCAGCGCGTGCTTTTGCGCTCGGCGGCGGCTGGCGCGCAGCAGGCGGCTTGCACCGGGCTCTTCGCCGTACTAGTCATCGCTGCCGGCGCCGCCGCTTCGGCCCCGGCGGTTTTCGATGCGCCGAAGGTCGGGATCGTATCGAGCGTATGAAAGGTTTCCCAAGCGATGCCGGACGGGTCGGTCAGCCAGTATTTGTCGGAGCGGGCGTAGCAGCAGGCGGTATCGGCTTCCTTCTCGACGCCGGGCTGAAGCGCATCCAGCCGCCGTTGCATCTGCGCCAGCTCGTCGCCGGTTTCGACCTGGATGCCGAGATGATCGAGGCCGACCGGTGCGCCGCGCTGGGAAATCGCGAAATTCATGCGCGGATCGTCGAGCTGCCATTTGGCGTAATCGGGCTTTGCCACCGTCGGCGCTGCACCGAACATGCCGGAGTAAAAGCGGATGCTGTCGTCGATGTTTTCGACCGAGACGTGAACATGCGGGCGTTTCATGATGCAGCTCCTTCGGATGAACAATCGGGAGAACAGACGGCGATACAAGGATTGCCGCCGCAGCAGTTTTCGGTCAGGAAGCCGAGCAGCGCATTCATCGTCGCAAAGTGTGCCGCGTAGAAAATGAAGCGGCCTTCGGGGCGCGCGGTCAGCAGGTCGGCGTTCAGCAATTCCTTCAGGTGGAAGGACAGCGACGACGGTGGGATATTCAGCTCTTCGCCGATACGCGAGGCCGGCACTCCTTCCGGTCCGGCCTGCACCAGATAGCGGAATACCGCCAGCCGCGATTCCTGTGCTAGCGCGGCGAGCGCGTAAATGGCATTCCTGGTTTCCATGAGAAAGACTCCGGCTTCAATTCGATATTTCTATAATATTCGAATTATCGAATATATTCCAGCCCGATGTGGGAGGGGGCACGAAGCGATCTACGCGGCTGACCGCCAGCCATGCCCTTCGGCCAGCGCCAGGTATTCGCTGGCGAGTGCCCACCACCTCTGCAAAACGGGAGTATGTTGGAAAAAGTCAGACTTCATACCCGGCGTAATCGGCTCTACAAGGGAGTATATGAAGTCCCGAACCGGGG
>JBAUJK010000184.1:0-3559 GCA_049683695.1 Burkholderiaceae bacterium | reverse complement strand
CGCAGCTGCAGCTGCGGCAAAAGGGTTTCGTCACCGGCCTGCAGCAGCAGCTGGGGCCGGACGCCGGCCGCGCGCTGGAAATCGAGATCACCGAAAGCCTGTTCATGGAAGGCCGCGACCGCGACGCTGCGCGCGGCAAGCTGTCGGCATTACGCCAGGCCGGCCTGACGGTCGCCATCGACGACTTCGGCACCGGCTATTCGTCGCTGTCGTATATCGCGCAACTGCCGATCGACACGCTGAAGATCGACCGCTCGTTCATCACCGACATGACCACCAGCGCCAGCCACCGGGCGATCGTCTCGACCATCGTCTCGCTGGCCCATTCGCTGAACCTGGCGGTGGTGGCCGAGGGCGTCGAGACCAGGCAGCAGGCGCGCCTGCTGCGGGATTTCGGCTGCGACCAGGTGCAGGGCTTCCTGCACACGCCGGCGCTGCCGCCGGCGGAGGTGGCGGTGCTGCTGCGCCGCGATCTGGCGCTGACCGGTTGACGCGGCGCCATCAGGCGCCCAGCCACTGGCGCGCCAGGTGGATCAACAGGCCGACGCAGCCGCCCACCAGCGTGCCGTTGACGCGGATGAACTGCAGGTCGCGGCCGATGTTCTGCTCCAGCTTGTCGACGATTTCCTCGTCCTTCCACTCACCCACCTTGGCGGCGATGAAGTTGCCCAGCCGCGGCCGGTATTCCTCGATCAGCGCCGGCGCCGCCTGCAGGATGCGGTCGTTGATCCACTGTTGCATCGCGCCGTCCTCGCGCAGCGTCAGCGCCAGCCGGTGGGCGGCGCCGGCGGCGCGCGCACGCACGCTGGAATCGGCGCGCTCCAGGTCGGCCGCCAGCCACTGGCGCAGGTCCTGCCACAGGCCGTTCAAATAGTCGGACAGCCGCGGATCGTCGGCCAGCTGGCGCTGGAACTGCTCGATGCGGAAACGCCAGGCCGGGTCGCTCTTCAATTTTTCGATCAGCCCGGCGACCATGCGGTTGAAGTCGTGCCGCAGCGCATGCTCGGGATCGGCGTTGATTTCCTGCAGCAGGCGCAGGATGCCGGCCACCACCCGTTCGGCGGCGATGCGCCCGCCGGCCTGCTTCAGCCGCTCGAAATACAACGGCAGTTCGTCGGCCAGCATCCGTTCCATCCGTTCGCGCACGTCGGGCCGCGCCAGCGCCGCCTCGATCGCTTCCAGCAGGCGGTCGAGCAGCGCCTGGTGACGGCCGTCGGCGGTCAACGCATCGAGCAGGCTGCCGGCCAGCCGCGCCAGGTCGAAGCGGCCGATGTGGGCGGCCACCGCGCGGTGGAAATAGTTGCGCACTTCCTCGTCGTCCAGCGCCTCCAGCGCATACGACAGCGTGCGCGCCGCCAGTTCGCCGAAGCGCTCGGCATTGGCCTCCTGCGCGAACCAGCCGGCGGCGCGGGCGGCCGGGTCGAACTCGCGGATCACCGCCAGCACGCGCTCGGTGGCGAAGAATTCGCCCTGCACGAAGGCGCCGAGGTTGGTGGCGATGCGGTCCTTGTTGGCGGGAATGATCGCGGTATGCGGGATGAACGACAGCCCGAGCGGATGCCGGAACAGCGCCACCACCGCGAACCAGTCGGCCAGCGCGCCGACCATCGCCGCCTCGGCGAATGCGGCGACGTAGGGCCATGCCGGATGCACGTGCTGGAAGCGAATGGCCAGCACGAACACCGCCGCCACCAGCAGCAGCAGGCCGTTGGCCAGCCACTGCATGCGCCGCAGCCGGCGCCGCTTGTCGTCGTCCCGCGCGTCCGGCGACGGGGTTGCCGCTGCTGCATCCATCGCTGCCCTCCGCCTGGCTGATTCGACAATACAGGGAGTATGCCTAAAAAACGGCTATTTCCGGAGATAAACAAAGCGACTTAAAAAATACCATATCCAGTATCAATGCCGCTGCGGACTTGCATCTTTCATATGGGAACGAAATCCCCTGGTTGCCAACTAAGACAGTTAGCAAGAAAACCAAGGGAGCTTCATGCACACGGAAAAACTCAGAACATGGATGGCGCCGCTGCTGGCGGGCGGCCTGGCACTGGTATCCGCCTCGGCCTTCGCCTTCGGCTTTGCGGACGTCGCGCGGCAGGCGCAGGAGCTGGCGCAAAGCCCCTACAAGAAGCCGGCCAGCAACCTGCCGAAGGCGATCGAAAACCTTTCGTACGACCAATACCGCGATATCCGCTTCGATACCACCAAGTCCCTGTGGCGCAGCAACAAGCTGCCGTTCGAAGTCGCGTTTTTCCATCAGGGACTGTTTTACGACCACCCGATCAAGATCAACGAAATCGTTGGCAAAAGGGTGCGCGAAATCAAATTCGATCCACATTCCTTCAACTACGGCAAAAACGCGATCGACCCGAAACAGCTCGAACAGCTTGGGTTCGCCGGCTTTCGCGTGCATTACCCGCTGAACACACCGAAGTACAAGGATGAGGTGCTGGTGTTTCTCGGCGCCAGCTATTTCCGCGCGCTCGGCAAGGGCCAGCTGTATGGCATTTCGGCGCGCGGGCTGGCGGTCGACACCGCCCTCAATTCCGGTGAGGAATTCCCGCAGTTCACGCAATTCTGGCTGGAACGGCCAAAGGCCAACAGCAAGGAGCTGACCATCTATGCGCTGCTCGATTCGCGCCGCGTCAGCGGCGCCTACCGCTTCGTGGTGCGGCCCGGCGCCGAGACCGCGCTCGAGGTCAAGGCCCAGCTGTACCTGCGCGAAAACGTCACCATCCTCGGCATCGCGCCGTTGACCAGCATGTATTTCTTCGGCGAAAACCAGCGCTCGGCGGTCGAGGACTACCGGCCCGAAGTGCACGATTCGGACGGCCTGTCGGTGCAGTCCGGCACCGGCGAATGGATCTGGCGGCCGTTCGTCAATCCGAAGCGACTGCTGGTCACTTCCTACGCGCTGGACAATCCGCAGGGCTTCGGCATGATGCAGCGCGACCGCGCGTTCGACAGCTACCAGGACCTGGAGGCGCGTTACGAAAAACGGCCGAGCGTCTGGATCGAGCCGAAGGGCAAATGGGGCAGCGGCCGCGTCGAACTGGTGCAGATTCCGACGCCGGACGAGACCAACGACAACGTGGTCGCGTTCTGGGTGCCGGAACGCTCGCCGAAACCGGGCCAGCCGTTTGACATCGAATACACGATGCGCTGGCAAAAGGAGCCGGAAACCACGCCGCCGCTGTCGTGGGTCACGCAGACGCGGCGCGGCCACGGCTATACGCGCAAGGTGGACGACAGCATCGCGCTGATCGTCGATTTCGAAGGCCCGGTGCTGGCCAGGATGGGGCCCGAGGACGAACTGGAAGGCGTGGTCACCACCGACGCCAATGGCAAGCTGCTGGAAACCAACGCCTACCGCAACGAAGTGACCGGCGGCTGGCGGCTGGCGGTGCGCTTCCGCCGCAACGACGACGCCAAGCCGGTCGAGCTGCGTGGCTACTTGCGCAAGAACAACGACACCCTATCGGAAACGTGGAGCTACATATTACCCCCCAACTAGGCGCTTTCCTGGCGGCCGCCGAAGCGCCCGCGATCACGGTACCACCAT
>JBAUJK010000183.1:0-5009 GCA_049683695.1 Burkholderiaceae bacterium | reverse complement strand
GCGCTGAATGGCGACGTCGACGGTACTCGCGCGCCATTCGCCGCCGCGCGCGCCGCCACCGAGGCGCGCCGCAGCTCGCCGCGCATCCATAACGCCTTGGTGCAAAAGCGCATCGCCCAGGTCGGCGACGCCGATGCCCGGCGCGGCGCGCCGTTCGCAGAGCGCCGCGCCGCGCAGCAGGCACGCTGGCAGCTGCCGCCGTTCCCGACCACCACTATCGGTTCCTTCCCGCAGACCGTGGCAATCCGCCAGGCGCGCAGCGCCCACAAGCGCGGCGAGCTGAGCCATCTGGACTATCTGGAGCGGATGCGCGACGAGATCCGGCTGGCGGTGGCGGAACAGGAAGCGCTCGGGCTGGACGTGCTGGTGCACGGCGAGCCGGAGCGCAACGACATGGTCGAATACTTCGGCGAACAGCTGTGGGGCTATGCGTTCACCGCCCACGGCTGGGTGCAGAGCTACGGTTCGCGCTGCGTCAAGCCGCCGATCATCTATGGCGACGTGTACCGTCCGGAACCGATGACGGTGGAATGGAGCCGCTTCGCGCAAAGCCTGACCGCCAAGCCGATGAAGGGCATGCTGACCGGCCCGGTGACGATGCTGCAATGGTCGTTCGTGCGCGACGACCAGCCGCGCGCGGCCACCGCACTGCAGATCGCGCTGGCGCTGCGCGACGAGGTGCGCGACCTGGAGCAGGCCGGCATCGGCATGATCCAGATCGACGAGCCGGCTTTCCGCGAAGGCTTGCCGCTGAAACGCCGCCACTGGCGCGATTACCTCGACTGGGCGGTGCGCGCGTTCCAGGTCAGCGCCGCCGGCGTGGCCGACAGCACCCAGATCCACACCCACATGTGCTATTCCGAATTCAACGACATCCTGCCGTGGATCGCGGCGATGGACGCCGACGTCATCACGATCGAGACGTCGCGCTCCGACATGGAATTGCTGGACGGTTTCGGCGAATTCGACTACCCGAACGACATCGGCCCCGGCGTCTACGACATCCATTCGCCGCGCGTGCCGCGCGAAGACGAAATGGCGCGCCTGCTGCAGAAGGCGCGTGGCGTGATTGCCGATGCGCGGCTATGGGTCAATCCGGACTGCGGATTGAAGACGCGCGGCTGGCCCGAGACGCGCGAGGCGCTGCGCCACATGGTGAGGGCCGCGCAGGCGCTGCGGCAGGCGGCGCGGCAGGATGCCGATACGGCAGCGGCCGGGCAGCTTCAGTAGTCGGTGGTGACGGTCAGGTGATACGGGATCGCGCCGCAGGCATGGCGGTTGTGCCATAGCACGTTGACCATCGCGTGTTCCGACACGCCGAGGTGGCGCGCCATCGCCTGCGTGCCGAGCACGGTGGCGGCGCGGATCGCGCGCTCCTCCGGGCTGTCGCGCAGGATCAGCACGTGGCCGTCGATGCGGGCCGCCAGTTCCGGCGCGAAGCGCAGCACCTTGATCGAGCGCATCACGCGCGGCATCTGGTAGCCGGCGGCGACGGTGATGTCGCACTCGACTTTTATGCCGCGCTCCATCAGATAGCCGGCAAACCACATCAGCGCCAGCTGCGCCCGCATCCGGTAGGGATCCTGGCCATAGGCCAGCGGGAAGCGCTGCGCCAGCCGCTCGGCGTCGTCGGCGTCCAGGCGGCCGGTGCGGGCCGCGGCGACCAGCTCGGCCGCGGCCTGCTCCAGCTGATCGTCCAGCAGGATCTCGCGCAGAAACTGGGCACGCCGGCGCGCCAGCGAAATCTCGCCCAGCGCTTCGAGCAGCGCCGCTTCGCTGCCGGCGCCGAGGGCGGCACGCAGCCGCACCGGCGTCGCTTCTTCTCCCCACAGATGGTCGAGTGCCGCCTTCAGGCCATGTGCGCCGCCTTCGCCGCGCCAGTGGAAGCGCGTGATTCCCTGCGGCGTCGGCGACCAGAACATGAAATTCAGGCTGTTCAACGCGATGCTGTAGGCGGCCGCACCGGCCGCCGTTTGCCCGGCCGGCCGTTCGGCCAGACCGACCTCCAGGTGGGAAAAACGTTCGGCGCGGATCGGCAGGCGCGCGATCGCTTCCGGATCGAATACGACCAGTTCCGGTTGGTAGTCGAGATCGGCCTGTGCCAGCAGCCGTTCTTTGGTCGTTTGCGGTGGGTTCATGCGGATTCCAAGGTTGCCGGATAGCAAGAATACCCGATTTCCGCCTTGGTCCATCACATCCGCAACCTGTCCATTTTTCATGTCCGGAAGGCACTCGTCCCGTCGCGGTCTGCCCGCAAATTCGAGCGGTAGCGCTTGGTACTGACGCAATTCAG
Organism: Burkholderiaceae bacterium; assembly: GCA_049683695.1. Taxonomy (GTDB): domain Bacteria; phylum Pseudomonadota; class Gammaproteobacteria; order Burkholderiales; family Burkholderiaceae_D; genus DATJCV01. The sequence continues at coordinate 2,716 of JBAUJK010000183.1, read as the reverse complement.
CAACAGTTCCGACCGGCAAGCATTTCCTGTAGTCACTTTTTATTACAATGCCGGCGTTGGTTTTTCCAGTTCCCCGAACCGCCGCCCATGCCATCCCTGCCCAAATTTTTCGTCGTCGTACTGACGGCGCTGTACATCATTCCCGGCCTGATCGGGCACGACCCCTGGAAGCAGGATGAGACCTATGTGTTCGGCATCATCTACAGCATGATCAAGTCGGGCGACTGGATCGTGCCGATGGTGGCCGGCGAACCGTTCATGGAAAAGCCGCCATTGTTCTACTGGATGGCGCTGCTGCTGGCGAAACTGCTGTCGCCGCCGCTGGCGCTGCACGACGCGGCGCGGCTGGCCAGCGGTGTCTTCACGTTGATCACGGTGGTTTGCATCGAGCGCTGCGCACGCCTGTGGTGGGGCGCCAGGGTGGCGCCGCTGGCGGCCATCGCGCTGATGAGCAGCGCCGGCCTGCTGTTCCATTCGCACATCATGGAAACCGATATCGCGTTGCTGGCCGGCTTCGCGGTCGCCTTGCTCGGCTTGTCGGGCGCGCGCGAGGGGTCGTGGAAATACGGCCTGCTGTTCGGTTGCGGCGTTGGCATGGGATTCCTGTCGAAGGGCGTGCTGGCGCCGGCGGTGATGGGCTTGACTGCCACCATCCTGCCGCTGGCCTTCGCCGACTGGCGTTCGCGAACCTATCTGCGCAATTGCGGCATCGCGCTGCTTGCGGTGCTGCCGTGGCTGCTGGTATGGCCGCTGGTGCTTTACCTGCGTTCGCCACAGTTGTTCATGGACTGGTTCTGGCTGAACAACGTCGGCCGCTATCTCGGCTTCGCGGTGCCGATCCTGGGCGCGCCGCATACCGACTGGTTCTGGTGGCGCAACCTGCCGTGGCTGACGTTCCCGGTGTTGCCGCTGGCGGTTTACTCGCTGTACCTGTCGCATCGCGAGCAGGGCGGCGTACTGAAGCTGCCGGTGCTGCAGCTGGGCGTGGCGATGAGCACGGTGCTCGCCACCATCTTGTTTTCCGCCGCCAGCGCGCGCGCCATGTATGGCTTGCCGTTGCTGCTGCCGCTGTCATTGATGGCGGCGCCGGCGGTGGAGCGGCTGCCGCGCGCATTCAATCGCTATGCCAGCTGGATCGTATTGGCGCTGGTCATGCTGCTGGCGGCGGCGATCTGGTTCGGCTGGTGGCGCATGTGGAGCAGCGGCGCGACGCCGCAGGTGAGCTGGTTCCAGCGCCATCTGCCAAACCATTTCATGCTGCCGTTTTCGGCCTGGCAGGTCGCCTTGGCGCTGGCGGTCAGCGCTGGCGGGGCGTGGCTGGCGCGGGCGGCATTGCGCAGCGGCGGCGCGGTCGCCAGCCTGGCAATCGGCTTCATGCTGCTGTGGGGGCTGGTGATGAGCCTGTGGGTGCCCTGGATCGACGCCGGCAAAAGCTACCGGACCGCGTTCCACAATCTGCCGCTGACAGCGAACAGCGCCGGCGAGTGCGTGGCCAGCGTCAACCTTGGCGAGTCGGAACGGGCGATGCTGCATTACATGAACGGCATCATCACCGAACGCCACGAGAACGGCGAAGGCGCCGACTGCGACTGGCTGCTGGTACAAGGCTTTGCCGGGCAGGCGCCGGAGCCGGTCCGCGCCGGCATCGACCGGCTGGCCTGGGAAGGGCATCGCAGTGGCGATCGGAAAATCCGCTTCTGGCTGATCCGGCAGAACTGATACGCCGCGGCTGCGCCGCTTACGGCAGCGGGAAGATCAGGCAGGTGGTGGTGCAGTGCGCGTACAGCTTGCCGTCGACGTCGACGATGCGCCCTTCGGCGATGCCGACGCGGCTGCCGACCTGGATCACCTTGCCTTCCGCGCGCACCGGGCCGGTCCGGTCGGTCAGCGCGCGGGTCAGGTTCACCTTCAGTTCCAGCGTGGTGTATCCCATCCCCTTGGGCAGCATCGACTGCACCGCGCAACCGACCGCCGAGTCGAGCAGCGCGCAGAAATAGCCGCCATGCATGCTGCCGATCGGGTTGTAGTGCTGGCGCCCCGGCGTGCCCTGAAAGACCACGCGGCCCGGTTCGCCTTCGATCGGGACGAAATCGAGTGTCTGGCCGATCGGCGCGGTCGGCAGTTCACCAGCCCAGATGCGCTGCAGGAATTCCATTCCGCTGCTGGCCTTGAGCTGTTCGGCAGTGGCGATGCCGGGCGCCGCCAGGCGCGCGCGCACCGCGGCTTCCTGCGCTTGCCATTCGGCCAGGACGGTTTCGTTGGCGGGCATGTTTTCTCCGGAAGTGTAAAAGGAAGGGACTGCCAGCGGCAGCGCCAAAGGCCGCCATTCTAGAGCCGAACGGCCGTGGCCGCCGGCACCGGCGCGGCGGCCGGCGCCGTCCGTTTGTAGAATGAAAACTTTTCCACTCCATCAGAGAACGCCATGGCCCGTACATTCCGTACTTCCTTTTCACAGCAGATCGGTATCGACTATCCATTGATCCAGGCGCCGATGGCCGGCACCTCGACTGTCGCGCTGGCGGTGGCGGTGGCCAACAGTGGCGGCCTCGGTTCGTTTGCGGTCGGCACGCTGGCGCCGGAGGCAATCCGCGCTGGCGTCACCGCGATCCGGGCCCAGACCGCGCGGCCGTTCAACGTCAATCTGTTCGTGATCGAACCGGCGGCGCCGGCAGCAGACGAGCTGGAGGCGGCCATGGATCTGTTGGCCTCGATCCGC
>JBAUJK010000182.1:0-3714 GCA_049683695.1 Burkholderiaceae bacterium | reverse complement strand
GCGTCAGCGCGTTCCAGGCCTTGGTCGAGATCACCAGCGGCTGGAACACGACGAAGATCGTGTAGTCGCCGCCCAGCGTCGCGTACTTGACCTGCTCGTACAGGCGCATGCTCATGAAGGTTTCGTAGGACGTCATCAGGCCATCCAGCACGCCGGTCTGCACCGCGTTGTACAGCTCGGTCGACGGCATCGCGAACACCGACGCGCCGGCTTCCTTCAGCATCGTGTCGAGCGTGCGGTCGGCGCCGCGGAATTTCAGGCCCTTGACGGTATCGGGCGTGGTGATCGGGCGCGCGCGGTTGGCGATGCCGCCTTCGGTCCACCACCAGGTCAGGATATGGAAGCCCTGCTTTTCGGCCACCGCCTGCAGCCGCTTTTCATAGTCGGTGCCCTTGAAGCGCATCGCATCCTGCACGCTATTGATCGCGCCCGGCAGGATCGTGATCGAGAATTCCGGCGCCTTGCCGACCGCGTAGATCAACGGGAAGATCGACAGGTCGACCGAACCGCCGGCCAGCGCATCGATCTGCTTGATCGGATTGCTGATCAGCGACGCGCCCGGATAGATGCGGAACTTGAACGACGGATCGTGCTTGGTCACCTCGGCGACGAAATGGCGCGCGCCCTTGTCGCGGCCGTCGCCCTGCGGCCACTGGTGCGACAGCTTCAGGGTATCGGCATGGGCGATGCCCAGCGCCAGCGCGCCGGCCGCCAGCAGGGTTGGGATCTTCAGCTTCATCTTGGTCTCCTTTATGTGGTTTGGTGCCGCTTGCGGGCGCGGCGCTCAACTGCCCTGAAACACCACCTTTTGCTCCAACAACTGCGCAATCCGTTCCGGCGCCAGGCCGTAACTTTGCAGCACTTCCCGCGTATGCTGTCCGAACAGCGGCGGCGCGCTGCGCACCGAACCGTTTTCGGTGGCCGCCATCCGGACCGGCAGCGCCACCTGGCGCAGCGCGCCCAGGACCGGATGCTGGACGGTCTCGACCAGCTTGCAGGCCTTGACCTGTTCGTCGGCGAACACGTCCTCCAGCGTATTGATCGGGCCGGCCGGGATGCCGGCGGCGATCATCAGCGGCGTCCATTCCATGCGGGTCTTCCTGCGCAGGCTGGTCTCCAGCAATTCCTTCAGCGCCAGCCGGTTCTGCATCCGCTCGGCATTGGTGAGGAAGCGCGGATCGCGCGGCAGCGCCGGCAGCTCCAGCACTTCGCACAGCCGCAGCCACATGTCCTGCGTGGCCGGCGCCAGGTTCAGCGGACCGTCGGCGGTCTCGAAGGTGCCGTACGGCGCGATCACCGGGTGCACGTTGCCGCACGGCTGCGGAATTTCCCCGACGCTCAGATACCTCTGCCCCTGCACGCTCAGCAGTCCGACCAGGCTGGCCAGCAGCGAGGTTTCGACCCGCTGGCCGCGCCCGCTGTTCTGCCGTTCGATGTAGGCGGCCAAAACGCCCAGCGCCACCCACATGCCGGCAGTCAGGTCGCCGATCGCGGTGCCGACCCGCATCGGGCCGGATTCCGGCGTGCCGGACAGGCTCATGAAGCCGGAATAGCCCTGCGCGATCTGGTCGAAGCCGGGCCAGTCGCGCGCCGGACCGGTGCTGCCGAAGCCGGAGATCGACGCGTAGATCAGCTCCGGCCGCGCCGCCGCCAGTCCGTCGTAGCCGAGCCCCATCGCCTCCATCGTGCCGACCTTGAAGTTCTCGACCACGACATCGGACTGCAGCGCCAGTTCGCGAATCAGTGCCAGTCCTTCCGGCTTGCGGAAATCGACGCCGATGCCTTTCTTGTTGCGGTTGGCGCTAAGATAATAAACGCTTATATCCTGGTCGAACGGGCCCCACTGGCGGATCATGTCGCCGCCCGGAGTCGGTTCGACCTTCACCACCTCGGCCCCGAGGTCGGCCAGAATCATCGAGCAGAACGGGCCGGACAGGGCGCGTGTGAGGTCGAGCACCTTGACCCCGGAAAGCGGAAGCGGCATGGCGGGCAGTCTCCTGAATGGCTTCTTGTTGAACTATGGGCCGATTCTAGGCAGTCCCCGCAAGGGAATGAAATACTGTTTACTGACCGAGCCATAAGAGAATCTTATCGCTGCCGCGGCACGAGGAGCGCGCATGAACCTGAAGCAGCTGACCTACTTCGTCAAGATCGTCGAGGCGCAGAGCATGACGCGCGCCGCCGAAGGGCTGCACATCGCGCAGCCGGCGCTGAGCCAGCAGATCACGCTGCTGGAGGACGAGCTCGGCGTGAAGCTGCTGAACCGCAGCTCGCGCGGCATCCAGCCGACGCCGCAGGGCGACCTGCTGTACCGCCATGCGCGCACCATCCTGCGCCAGCTCGACAACACCCGCATCCTGCTGGCGCAGAAGGAGGGCGACGTGTCCGGCAACGTGTCGCTCGGCATGCCGTCGTCGACCGCGCGCATGCTGGCGCTGCGCCTGATGCGGCTGGTCAAGGAGCGGCATCCGGCCATCGTGCTGGAAATCGTCGACGTGCCGAGCGCCGACCTGACCTCGCTGGTGGCGCACGGCCGCGTCGATTTCTCGCTGGTGCCCGATCCGCAGAAACCGAAGGACATGGATTTCGTGCCGCTGTTCCGCGAAGAGCTGTACCTGATGACCACGCCCGGCACCATCGCCGGCCACCATCGCGTGCCGCTGAAGAAGATCGCGGCGCTGCCGCTGATTTTGCCGAGCCTACCGAACATGCTGCGCTCGCGGCTCGAGCACGCGTTCCTGAAGGCGAACCTGACCTTCAACCTGTTCGGCGAAGCCAGCACCTCGGCGATCCTGATCCCGGCGGTGCGCGCCGGGCTGGCGGCAACCATCCTGCCGTATTCGTCGGCGCACGAGGAAATCGGCGGCGGCCAGGTGCAGATGCATGCGATCGAGGGTGGCTTCGGGCGCGACGTCTACCTGTGCGTCAGCAACACGCTGCCGGTGTCGCCGGCGACCAATACCGTGATCGATCTGTGCCGCGCCGCACTGGCCGAGCTAGTCGGCAGCGGTGCGTGGAAAGGCTGCCGGCTGCTGTAGCGGCGGCAAAGGCGCTGGACGTGAAAAAGGCGGCCGCAGCCGCCTTGCATCCGCCGGCACGAAAGCGTGGCGGATCAGAATTCCTGCCAATCGTCCTGCACGTTGCGCGCGGCGGCCGGCACAGCCAGGCGATCCGACCTGCGCGTGACCGCCGGCATCGCTGCCGGGCGGCTGGCCACGGCCGGCGCCGTGATCGGTGTCGCCGCCGCCTGCGCGTCGCCGAGCTGGAACACGCCAACTGCCTGTTTCAGGCGCGTCGCCTGTTCGCGCAGCGCCTCGGCGGCGGCCGCCGCTTCCTCGACCAGCGCCGCGTTCTGCTGGGTTGCCTGGTCCATCTGGCTGATTGCCTGGTTCACCTGTTCGATGCCGGAACTCTGTTCGGCCGACGCCGCCATGATCTCGGCCATGATGTCGGTGACGCGCCGGACGCTGTCGACGATCTCGCTCATGGTCTGGCCGGCTTCCTGCACCTGCTGGCTGCCTTCCTCGACCTTGCCGACCGAATCGTCGATCAGCGTCTTGATTTCCTTGGCCGCCGCGGCCGAGCGCTGCGCCAGGTTGCGCACTTCGGACGCCACCACCGCAAAGCCGCGTCCCTGCTCGCCGGCACGGGCCGCTTCGACTGCCGCATTCAGCGCCAGGATATTGGTCTGGAACGCGATGCCGTCGATGACGC
>JBAUJK010000181.1:0-18825 GCA_049683695.1 Burkholderiaceae bacterium | reverse complement strand
GGGCGGAGAGCACCGCCCCGGCGCGCTCGAAAGCCGGATGAGGGAAGCCGCACCGGGCCGCCGCGCCGGCTGTTTTTGGGGCAAGTGTCAATTATTGGAGTATGCGATAAAGCCGCACATTTTCATTGCGGTATAAGCCGCATTGGTTGGGAGTATGCGTTTCTCCGGGAGTTTGAAGGACTCGAGGAGAGATGATTCCTCCCGGCAATTTTGTATAATTTGCCAGCCCTGTTGCCGCAATCCTCTTCCCATTCATCGCCTGGAGCCCGCCATGCATGTCGTTGCCCCCGTTCCCGTCCGTCTCCAGCGCCTGGCGCTGGCCGCGCTGCTGTTGGCGCTGGCCGGCTGCGCCAGCATGTCGAAGGAAGAATGCCTGACCGCCAACTGGGGCGAGGTCGGTATGCGCGACGGCCAGAACGGCGAACCGCGCTCGCGCTTCGCCAGCCACGCGGAAGCCTGCCGCGAAGCCGGCATCCGCGCCGACCAGGGGCAGTACATGTCCGGCTGGGAACGCGGCATCGTCTATTTCTGCACGCCGCACAACGGCTTCGAGGTCGGCCGCCGCGGCCGCTACTATTCGAGCGGCACCTGCCCGCCGGCGCTAGAAGGGGGGTTCCGCCACGGCTACGACCGCGGTATCGACATCCACCGCGCGCAGCAGGAAGTCGACCGCGTGCAGAACAACATCCGCGACAAGCAGCGCAAGCTGGACGAGGCCAAGACCGACGACGAGCGTCGCCGGCTGCGGCGCGAATTGACCGACCTCGATTTCGACATGCGGCGCGCGCGCGACCGCCTGTACGACGCCGAGCGCCGCGCGCGCTACTGACGGCCTCGCCGGCCGGCGGCACTGCCGGCCGTTTTTCACGCTCCTCGCTAGTTCGCGCGCCGGTGCAGGCAGCGCCCGGCGGCATAGGTCGCCGCCACCGTTCGGTCGTCGCCCAGGATCGCCAGCGCGAACAGCAATTCCTCCAGGCTGTCGGCATGCCGGGTGCGGCGCGCCAGTAGCGGCGTCGCGCGCGGGTCGAGCACGATGAAGTCGGCTTCGGCGCCGGCGGTGAAACTACCGATCGTCCCCTCCAGCCCCATGCTGCGCGCACCGCCCAGCGTTGCCAGGTAGAACATGCGCAGCGCCGGCAGGTAGCTGCCGCCCATCCGCGCCACCTTGTAGGTTTCGTTCATCGTGCGCAGCATCGAAAACGCGGTGCCGCCGCCGACGTCGGTGGCGATCGACAGCGCCACGCCGGCGGCGTCGGCGCGCGCGAAATCGAACAGCCCGCTGCCGAGAAACAGGTTGGAGGTGGCGCAGATCGCGACCGCCGCGCCGCTCTCGGCCATGCGCGCGCGGTCGGCATCGTCCAGCCAGATGCAGTGGCCGTACAGCGCGCGCGGCCGCAGCATGCGGTAGCGGTCGTAGACGTCCAGGTAGCTGCGCGCGTCCGGGAACAGCGACTTGACCCAGGCGATCTCGTCGGCGTTTTCCGCCACGTGGGTCTGCAGGTAGACGTCCGGGTGGGCGGCCGCCAGCTCGCCGGCCAGCTGCAATTGCGCTTCGGAAGACGTCGGCGCAAAGCGCGGCGTGATCGCATACATCTGCCGGCCGCGCCCATGCCATCTGCGGATCAGGTCTTCGCTGTCGCGGATGCCGCCTTCGGCGGTATCGCGCAGGAATTCCGGGCAGTTGCGGTCCATCAGCACCTTGCCGGCTGCCATGCGCAGGTTGCGCGCCTCGCTCTCCTGGAAGAAGGCGTCGGCCGACTGCGGGTGCACGCTGCAATACACCATCGCCGTGGTGGTGCCGCCACGCACCAGCTCGTCGAGGAAGAAGCCGGCCACTTCGCGAGCGTGCGCCGGATCCTCGAAGCGGCGCTCGGTCGGGAAGGTATAGGTCTCCAGCCACGGCAGCAGGCCCGGCGCCGGCGACGCGATCATGTCGGTCTGCGGAAAGTGCAGATGGGTGTCGATGAAGCCGGGCACGATCAGCCTGCCGCGCCAGTCGTGTACCGGGGTGCCGGCCGGCAGCGTCGAGATCAGCTGCGCATGGTCGCCGGCGGCCCGCACCCGGTCGCCATCGACGATCAAAAGGCCGTCCTGATGCCAGTCGTGGGCGTCGTCGGCAAATGCCGGATCGGCGCGGAAATGCAGCAGACTGGCGCGGTAGGCGTGCAGGGAAGAGGAAGTGCTGGTCATCAGGCTGTCGTCGTAAGCAAAAAAGGAGGATTGTCGCAGGCCGCCGGCGCCATGCCGGGGGCGGTGGCTCAGGCCAGGCGCCGCGTCGCTGGGTTGCCGGCAGCGGCGCCGGCTTGCGCTTCCCAAACCTGCAGCAGCTGTGCCGCCACCGCCGCCGCGATCACCGCCGGCTCCTTGCCGTGGATGCCCGGCACGCCGATCGGGCACACCATGCCGGCCAGCCGTTCGGCCGGGATGCCGCGCTCGCGCAGCCGGTGCTCGAACTGCATGCGCTTGGTCTTCGAGCCGATCAGGCCGAACCAGCCGGCGTCGCCGCGCCGGAGGATGCATTCGGCCAGCTGCTGGTCGAGCGCATGGCTGTGCGTCAGCACCAGGAAATTGGCGCCGGGCGCGGCGGCGTCGATCAGCGCCTGCGGCGCGTCGGTGGCTTCGATGCGGACATTGGCCGGAGTCTGCGCCGGGAACTGGTCGTCGCGCTCGTCGATCCAGGTCACCTGGCAGGGCAATTCGGCCAGCGCGCGTACGATGGCGGCACCGACATGGCCGGCGCCGAACAGGTACAGGTGGGCGCGCGGCGCGCGCAGCGGATGCAGCAGCCAGCGGCGGCCGCTCTGATCCGAGATCACGCGGCACGGCTGCTGCGGTTCGAAGGCCGGCAGGCCAGCCGCCGGACCGGACAGCGGCGCGCCGCCGGCGTCGCAGAGCGCTGGCGCGGCCGGTTCATCCAGCGCCACCAGCCGCCAGCTGTCGCGCCGCTGGCGCAGGCGCTGGCGCAGGCAATCGAGATGCGCGGCACTGTCGGCATCGATCCGCTCGAACGCCAGGTGCACCACGCCGCCACAGCACTGGCCGAGGCTGGGGCCAAGCGCGAAGCGCTGCAGCCGCCGCTGTGCCGACAATAGCTGCGGCGGCTGCTCCAGCATCTCGCGCGCGATTTCGGCCGCACGCAGTTCCAGGTGGCCGCCACCGATGGTGTCGTGCTGGAAGTTTGCGCCGACCGCCATGCAGGCGCCGGTCTCGCGCGGGCTGGAACCCCGGATCGCGGCCACCGTGACCAGCACCGCCGGTCGTTCCGGCACCAGCGCGCTCAGCCAGTCATGCATAGCGACCTCTGGTAACGCGCTAGCCGCCGCCGGCGGCGCGCACGGCTTCCACCGCGCGCAGGATTTCCTCGCCGGTGGCGGGCGCGTTCAATGGCGGATTGACGCGGTAGTCGGCCACGCTGGCGATCGCATCGCGGATCGCGAAGAACACCGAGAACGGCAGCAGCAGCGGCGGTTCGCCGACCGCCTTCGAGCGGTGGATGCTGTCGGCGACATTGCGGTTTTTGTACAGCTTGACACGGAAATCCTGCGGGCAGTCGGATACCGCCGGGATCTTGTAGGTGGACGGCGCATGCGTGGTCAGGTGGCCGTCGGCGTTCCAGCACAGCTGCTCGGTGGTCAGCCAGCCCATGCCCTGGATGAAACCGCCCTCGACCTGGCCGATGTCGATCGCCGGGTTCAGCGAATTGCCGGCGTCGTGCAGCACGTCGGCGCGCAGCAGCTTCCATTCGCCGGTCAGCGTGTCGACCACCACTTCCGACACCGCGGCGCCGTACGCATAGTACGAGAACGGGTGGCCGGTCATGGTGGCGGCATCCCAGTGCAGGTGCGGCGTCGCGTAGAAGCCGTCCGACCACAGCTGCACGCGCGCCATGTAGGCCTTGCCGACCAGCGTCGCAAACGAAATGCTCTGGCCATTCACGATTACCTGGCCGTCGGCGAAGCGCACGTCGGCGGCGCTGCCGCCGTATTCGCGCGCCGCCACTTCGGCCAGCCGCAGGCGGATCTGCGCCGCCGCATCCTGCGCCGCCTTGCCGTTCAAGTCGGCGCCGGTGGAGGCGGCGGTGGCGGAGGTGTTGGCGACCTTGCCGGTGTCGGTGGCGGTGACGCGCACGCTGGCGAGCGGCACGCCGAGTTCGTGCGCGACCACCTGCGCCACCTTGGTGTGGATGCCCTGGCCCATCTCGGTGCCGCCGTGGTTCACCAGCACCGAGCCGTCCAGGTACACGTGCACCAGCGCGCCGGCCTGGTTCAGGTGGGTCAGGTTGAAGGCGATGCCGAACTTGACTGGCGTGATGGCGATGCCTTTTTTCAGCACCGGGCTGGCGGCGTTGAATTCGCGCACCGCGGCGCGGCGCTGGCGGTAGCCGCTATCGGCTTCCAGCTCGGCCACCAGTTCGTGCAGGATGTTGTCCTCGACCTTCTGCAAATAGGGCGTGACGTTGCGGCCCTCGGCATCGCTGCGGCCGTAGAAGTTCAGCCGGCGGATGTCGAGCGGGTCGCGGCCGAGATTGCGCGCGATCTCGTCGATCACGTATTCGATCGCGATCGCGCCCTGCGGGCCGCCGAAACCGCGGAACGCGGTGTTGGACTGGGTATTGGTCTTGCCGCACAGCGCGACGATGTCGACCGCAGACAGGTAGTAGGCATTGTCGAAATGGCAGACCGCGCGGGTGGCCACCGGCCCCGACAGGTCGGCCGAGAAGCCGGCGCGCAACACCATCTCGACCCGCGCCGCCAGGATCCTGCCGTTATCGTCGTAGCCGATCGCGTAGTCGTACTCGAAGCAGTGGCGCTTGCCGGTCACTATGAAGTCGTCGTCGCGGTCGGCGCGCAGCTTGACCGGTCGCTGCAGCCGCGCGGCCGCCAGCGCCGATACGGCGGCCCACAGCGCCGACTGCGATTCCTTGCCGCCGAAGCCGCCGCCCATGCGCCGGCATTCGACGATCACGTTATGGATCGGCAGTCCGAGCGCGTGGGCGACGATGTGCTGCATTTCGCTCGGATGCTGGGTCGAGCACCAGACCTGCATGCTGCGGTTTTCCTTCGGCACCGCGTACGAGATCTGGCCTTCCAGGTAGAACTGTTCCTGGCCGCCGACCGTCAGCCGGCCCTCGACGTGATGCGGCGCCGCCTTGAAGGCGGCGCGGAAATCGCCGCGCGCCAGCTTCAGCGGCGGTAGCACGTAGGACTCGGCTTCGCGCGCGGCGCGCGGCGTCAGCACCGCCGGCAATTCCTCGTAGTCGACCCGCGCCAGCCGCGCGGCGCGGCGCGCCTGGTCGTGGCTGTCGGCCACCACCACGAAGATCGGCTGGCCGACGTACTGCACCAGGCCGGCGGCCAGGATCGGATCGTCGTGCAGGATCGGGCCGCAATCGTTGACGCCGGGGATGTCCTCTGCGGTCAGCACCAGCTGCACGCCCGGCGCGGCGCGTACGGCGTCGAGGTCGAGCGCGCGGATCTTTGCGTGCGCCTTGGCCGACAGCCCGAGCGCCGCGTGCAGCGTGCCCTGCAGTTCCGGCAGGTCGTCGGTGTACAGTGCTTCGCCAGCCACGTGCAGCGCCGCCGATTCATGCGGGTGCGAGCGGCCGACTTCGGCCCAGGCGTCGAGCCGGACGGGAGCTGCCAGGTCTTCGGTTTGCGTGTTCATGATGCGGCTCCTTCAGATACAGGCGAAGGCGTTGACGTCGGCGTTCGCCAGTGGCGCGTCGGCCCGGGTTTCCAGCCAGAAGCGGCGCAGCAGGTTTTGCGCCGCCTTCATGCGGTAGGCAGACGAGGCGCGCATGTCGGACAGCGGCTGGTAATCTGCGGCCAGCGCCGCCGCCGCCGCCTCCGCGGTCGCCTCGTTCCACGGCTGCCCTTCCATCGCCGCCTCGGCCTGCGGTGCGCGCTTCGGCGTGGCGGCCATGCCGCCGAAGGCGATGCGCGCATGCTTCACCGTATCGCCGTCGCGCACGAACGAGAACGCCGCGCATACCGCCGAGATGTCCTGATCGAAGCGCTTGGCCAGCTTGTAGGTGCGGAACTGCAGCGCCGGCCGTGGCAGCGGCACGCGCAGCGCCTCGACCACTTCGTCGGCGCGCAGGTCTTTCTTCTGGTAGGCCAGGTACAGGTTTTCCAGCGGCAGGATGCGCTGGCCGGCGGCGCCATGCAGCACCACCTCGGCGCCGAGCGCGATCAGCCACGGCATCGAATCGCCGATCGGCGAGCCGTTGGCGACATTGCCGCCGAGCGTGCCGGCATGGCGGATCGGCAGCGACGCGAAACGCTGGCGCATTTCGCCCAATTGCTCCGGATAGTGCGCGCACAGCGCGTTGTACGCCTCTTCCAGCGACACGGCGGCGCCGATTTCCAGCATGCCGTCGGTCTCGGCGACGGTGTGCAACTCCGCCACCTGGCCGACGTAAATGATGTCGCCGAGGTCGCGCATCTGCTTGGTTACCCACAGCCCGACGTCGGTCGAGCCGGCCAGCAGCACCGCCTGCGGATGCGTCTGGCGCAGCGCCACCAGTTGCGCCAGCGTGCGCGGCGCATGGAAGCTGCGGCCTTCGTGCGTGTAGCTGAAAGTGTCGCCGCGCTTCAGTTCGGCCAGCGGCGCGGCGACCGCCTCGCGCTCGAACGCGACCGGCGGCAGCTCGCCCATGCGAGCGGCGGCGTCGATGATCGGGCGGTAGCCGGTGCAGCGGCACAGGTTGCCGGACAGCGCATCGTCGATCTCCTTGCGTGCCGGCGCACCGGCGCGGCCTTCGTGCTCCAGGTACAGGCCCCACAGCGACATCACGAAGCCGGGCGTGCAGAAGCCGCATTGCGACCCATGGCATTCGACCAGCGCCTGCTGCACCGGATGCAGCGCGCCGTCCGGCTGCTTCAGGTCCTCGACCGTGAACAGCGCCTTGCCGTCCAGCGTCGGCAGCAGCTGGATGCAGGAATTGACGGTCTTCATTTGCAGCTCGCCGTCGCGCAACTCGCCGATCATCACGGTGCAGGCGCCGCAGTCGCCCTCGGCGCAGCCTTCCTTGGTACCGGTGCAGTGGCGGTCTTCGCGCAGGTGCTGGAGGACGGTGCGGGTGGGGGGAATCCCTTCCACTTGCTGCACGGCGCCGCGAAAGTAGAAGCGGATCGGGTCGGACATCATGCCTCCATATCGTTCTGGTATACCAGACAGATTAGCACCTGTGCCATATCCGGGTATATCCAAAAAGCCATAATCGCCATGCCTTGAAACCATGTTGCAAGGAGGCCCGCGAGGCGGGCCGGCGGGCGGCGGGAAAGAGCGGACGGCGAAAAAAAACGGCGCCTGCGGGCGCCGTTGTTGGGTGCGGGCGCGGCCTAGAAGCGATGGCGGATGCCGACGCCGAAGCTGTTGCCGTTCGACTGGTCGGTGATCCGGTCGTTCATGTAGATCGCGTAGACGTCGGTGCGCTTGGACAGATTGTAGTCGTATCCGATCGACGCGGTGCCGCGCGTGCGGTCGGAGCCGGCGATGTCTTCCTTGGTCTGCGCGTAGGCGGCCAGGATCTTGCCCTGTCCGGCCGGCGCGCTCAGGCCCAGCGACCAGGTCTTGAAGTCCTGGTCGACGGTGCCGGAGACGTCGTGGTCGACCGAGGTCTTCTGGTAGGTGGCGAACAGCTTGGCGACGTTGAAGTCGTAGCCGCCGCCGACGAACCAGGTCTTCGAGCGGTTCTGTACCACCGGTTGCGGATTGGTCATCTGTGCATTCTCGTAGAACGCGGTCAGCGACAGCGGGCCGTTGAAGTACAGCAGGTTGCCGCCGAAGTTGTTCTTGCCGGTCGATCCGGCCTGTTCGCCGAACTGGTAGTGCAGGTTGGCGGTCAGCCCGCCGATGTCCGGCGTGGTGTAGATGATTTCATTGCTCCAGCCGGTGTCGGCCGCGATCGTGCTGCCCCAGCCGGAGGTGTTTCCTGCACGGAAGGCCAGCGGCACGTCCATGTGCAGGATCAGCGGCGAGAACGAGAACGAATCGCCGAACGGGTTGAACAGGATCGACGGCAGGAAGTTCGGCGCCAGGCCGCGACCCAGCGTGACGGTGCCGAAGCTGCCGGACAGGCCGATGTTGGCGTCGCGCGAGAACAGCGTGTCGCCGAAGAAGCGGCCCTGTGTGCCGGTGTCGGCCTGGAAGAAGGTCGTCAGCGCAAAATTCGCCTTCAGTCCGCCGCCCAGGTCTTCGCTGCCCTTGAAGCCCATCCACGAGGTGGTCATGCCGCCGCTGTTGACCGACGCCGTGCTGGCCGGATCGCCGGCCATGCGCACGGAGCCGGCGTAGGCGTCGACCAGGCCGCTGACGGTCACGTTGGTCTGGGCCAGCGCCGGCGCGGCACAGGCGCCGGCGAGCGCTGTTGCCAGCAGCAATTGTTTGAGTCGGGGGCGGGCGTAGGGCATGTCGTCTCCTAAGGTACGAATGGTGGACCGGGGTTCCGGCAAGGAAAAGTTATGTTCTGGAATGCTTGCCGCAGCGCTTGAATCATGGGGCAACCGGCGCCTTGCCGATGTTTCCCGCAGTGCATACGGGTTATATGAAAGGAAATATAAGCGCGGCTGTCGTTTCCGAGAGGCATTATTGTGCAACGGCGCGCGCCGGCGACAAAGTCCTTTTTGCAGTTCGGCGCTATGATCCGGCTTTTTGGAGACAGCGATGCGATCGACCAAGGCCAGCGCCGCGCTGGAGCGCCTGAAGCGCCGCAGCGGCGAGCCGCGCTATTCGATGGTGCGCACCGCCGACGAGCGTTTTTACCTGGTGCTGAAGGAAGGGGCGGCCCCGGCCCGGCTGTGCGAACCGTTGCCGCTGGACGAATTCGTCGCTTTCGTCGACGGCTGCGGCCCGCAGGCGGCGCCGCGGCGCGCCACCAAGAACGATTTGGCCTTCGAGCGCCAGTTGCGGAAGAAATAGCGGCGCTTGGGACTGATTGAACCAGTTCTTTGCCTTCATTACTCCGTCTTGGGCCGGAATGACGGACTTAGATGACTGTCAGGCCGCGACGAACGGATGGCTGTCGCGCCAGTGCTCGGCGATGTCGATGCGGCGCGTGATCCAGACGCCGTCGTGCCCTTGCACGTAGTCGAGGAAGCGCGCCAGCGCGGCGGCGCGCGCCGGCCGGCCGGCGATGCGGCAGTGCAGGCCGACCGACAGCATCTTCGGCGCGTTCAGGCCGGCCGGATCGCCTTCGCGGTACAGCACGTCGAACGCATCCTTCAGGTAATCGAAGAACTGGGTGCCGGAATTGAAACCCTGGGCGGCGGCGAAGCGCATGTCGTTGGTGTCCAGCGTGTATGGCACCACCAGCTGCGGCACCCGGCGCGGCTGGCCGTCGGCGCCGGGGATCTGCACTTGCTCCCAGTACGGCAGGTCGTCGGCGTAGGAATCGGCATCGTAGGCAAAGCCGCCATGCTCGACCACCAGTCGGCGCGTGTTCGGCGAATCGCGCCCGGTGTACCAGCCGAGCGGGCTGCTGCCGGTCAGCTCGCGGATGATCTGCACCGCCTCGGCGATGTGCGCGCGCTCGGTCGCCTCGTCCACCTGCTGGTAGCTGATCCAGCGCAGGCCGTGGCAGGCGACCTCGTGACCCAGTTCGAGGAAGGCGGCGACCGCTTCCGGATTGCGCCGCAAGGCCATCGACACGCCGAACACGGTCAGCGGCAGGCGGCGCTCCTCGAACAGCCGCAACAGCCGCCACAGGCCGGCGCGTGAGCCGTACTCGTACAGCGTTTCCATGCTCATGTGGCGCATCGGGAAAGCCTGCGCGCCGATGATTTCGGACAGGAAGGTTTCCGACGCCGGATCGCCGTGCAGTACGCAGTTTTCGCTGCCTTCCTCGTAGTTCAGCACGAACTGCAGCGCCACGCGGGCGCCGTTCGGCCACTGCGGGTGGGGCGGGGTGCGGCCGTAGCCGATCAGGTCGCGCGGATAATTTTGGTAACTGTCGTTCATCGTCATGCTTTCTTCGTGCCGGGAGCCGGCATACGGGATTTTATACTAGGCGGAGTATTTTCAAGCACGCCCGCAGGGCGCCCGGGATAGGCCATTTTTCGGGCATACTCCCGTCATTTAATTTTTATAGCGGAAATCGGTGGCGGCGCCGGCGCAAAAGCGTGGCACCATAGCGGCTCGCCGCCGTGCCGGCCCGCGTACGCTTTCGCATGGTACGGCGCGCGGTGCCGGCCGGCATATGGGCGGTTTGATAAGCATACTCAGCGGCACGATATATCAGAGAGCTGTTTCGCATATGGACATATTTATATTGAACATGCCGCACCAAATATATTGCGTGGCGCCGATTTACGGTAAGTTCGACGTGCGGTTTTCCCTACTATAAATATAAAGAGACATGACAACTCGCCTTGCGCTGCAACAGATCACCAAGAAGTATCCGTCGGTGGTCGCCAACGATGGCGTCGACCTGACGGTCCAGCCGGGGGAAATCCACGCGATCCTGGGCGAAAACGGCGCCGGCAAGTCGACGCTGATGAAGATCATCTACGGCGCCGTCAAGCCGGATGCCGGCCGCGTGCTGTGGAACGGCCAGGAAGTCAGCGTCGCCAATCCGTCCGCCGCGCGCGCGCTCGGCATCGCGATGGTGTTCCAGCACTTTTCGCTGTTCGACACGCTGACGGTGGCGGAAAACATTGCGCTCGGGCTGCCGTCCGACACCAAATTGGGCGAACTGGAACGGCGCATCGCCGATACCGCGCGCCAGTACGGGCTGGAGCTGGAGCCGCAACGGCACGTGCACACGCTGTCGGTCGGCGAATGCCAGCGCGTCGAAATCGTGCGCGCGCTGTTGGCCAAGCCGCAGCTGCTGATCCTCGACGAGCCGACCTCGGTGCTGACGCCGCAGGCGGTCGAAAAGCTGTTCGAGACCCTGCGCCGGCTGGCCGCCGAAGGCTGCAGCATCCTCTACATCAGCCACAAGCTCGATGAGATCCGCGCGCTGTGCCATACCTGCACCGTGATGCGCGCCGGCCGTGTCACCGGCGTGTGCGACCCGCGCCAGGAAACCGAAGCCAGCCTGTCGCGCCTGATGATCGGCGCCGAGCCGCCGGCGATCCGCCACGAGCAGCGCCAGCCCGGCCGCAGGCTGCTGGAAGTGCGCCGGCTGTCGCTGCCGAAAAGCCATCCGTTCGCGACCGAACTGAGCGACATCGGCTTCGAGCTGCACGCCGGCGAAATCCTCGGCGTGGCCGGCGTGTCCGGCAACGGCCAGCAGGAATTGCTGGCGACGCTGTCCGGCGAAGACCCGCGCGCCGATGCACAGGCGATCGTGCTGGACGGCGCGCCGGTCGGCCGCCGCAACGCCGCCTGGCGGCGCGCGCACGGCCTGGGCTTCGTGCCGGAAGAGCGGCTCGGGCGCGGCGCGGTGCCGGACCTGTCGCTGGCGCAGAACATGCTGCTGTCGCACCAGACCGGCGCCACCGTCGGCCACGGCATGGTCAAGTTCGGCGCCATCGCCGACATGGCGGCGGCGATCATCGCCCGCTTCAACGTCAAGGCCGGCGGGCCGCAGGCGGTGGCCGGCAGCCTGTCCGGCGGCAACCTGCAGAAATACATCGTCGGCCGCGAGGTCACGCGCAATCCGAAGGTATTGCTGGTGGCGCAGCCGACCTGGGGCGTCGACGTCGGCGCCGCCGCGCAGATCCGCGCCGAACTGGTGGCGCTGCGCGATGCCGGCTGCGCGCTGCTGGTGATTTCCGAGGAGCTGGACGAATTGTTCGAGATTTCGGATCGGCTGATGGTGATCGCCAAGGGCCGCATGTCGCCGTCGATCAAGACCTCGGAAGCCAGCCTGGACCTGATCGGGCAATGGATGAGCGGCCTGTGGAATACGCCGGCCCGGCAGCATGGAGGCGCGCATGTTGAAGCTTGAGCCGCGCGCCGCGCCGTCGGTCTGGACGTCGTGGCTGTCGCCGGTACTGGCGGTATTGCTGACCGCGCTGTGCGGTGCGATCCTGTTCGCAGCGGTCGGCAAGGATCCGGTGGCGAGCCTGGGCGTGTTCTTCTTCGAGCCGATCAAGGACCTGCGCGGCTGGTCGGAAGTCGGCATCAAGGTCGCGCCGCTGCTGCTGATCTCGGTCGGGCTGGCGATCTGCTTTCGCGCCAACATCTTCAACATCGGTGCCGAGGGCCAGTTCGTACTGGGCGCGATCACCTCCGGCGCCACCGTGCTGTACTTCGACACCGGCGACAACGGCGGCTTCTGGCTGATCACGCTGGCGCTGGTGGCCGGCATGGCCGGCGGCATGCTGTGGGCGGCGATCGTCGCTTGGCTGCGCGACCGCTTCAACGCCAACGAAATCCTGGTGTCGCTGATGCTGGTGTACGTCGCGCAGCTGCTGCTGAGCTACCTGGTGCACGGCATCCTGATGGATCCCGAAGGTTTTTCGTTTCCGCAGTCGAAGATGTTTTCCGACGACTTCCTGCTGCCGATCATCCTCTCCGGCACCCGCCTGCACCTGGGCATGCTGCTGGCGGTGGCGGCCTCGCTGCTCGGCTGGCTGTACCTGTCGCGCAGCTTCTCCGGCTTCAAGCTGCAGGTCGGCGGCATGGCGCCGCGGGCGGCGCGCTACGCCGGCTTTTCGGCGCGCGGCTCCTTGTGGATATCGCTCTTGGTATCGGGCGCGCTGGCCGGGCTGGCCGGCGCCTGCGAAGTGATGGGGCCGATCGGCCAGCTGACGCCGTCGGTGTCGCCGGGCTATGGCTTCGCCGCCATCATCGTCGCCTTCGTCGGCCGCCTGCATCCGGTTGGCGTGGTGTTTTCCAGCTTCATCATGGCGCTGTTCTATATCGGCGGCGAACTGTCGCAGTCGCGCCTCGGCATGCCGTCGGCGATCACCGGCGTGTTCCAGGGCATCCTGCTGTTTTCGCTGTTGGCCTGCGATGTGCTGATCCACTACAAGCTCACCTGGAGGAAATGATGGATGCATTCGCGCCGCTGATCGCGGCTTCCATCAATGCCGGCACACCGCTGATGCTGGCCGCGCTCGGCCTCTTGATCAACGAAAAATCCGGCGTCGTCAACCTCGGCTCGGAAGGCATGATGCTGATGGCGGCGGTGATCGGCTTCGCCATTGCCATCACCAGCGGCAGCGTGACGCTCGGCTTCATCGGCGGCGCCTGCGCCGGCATGGTACTGGCCGGCTTCTTCGCCTGGATGACAGTGTGGCTGGGCACCAACCAGATCGCCACCGGCCTGGCACTGTCGCTGTTCGGCGCCGGCGCCTCGGCCTACCTCGGCATCGACTACGTCGGCAACAGCCTGGAAAGCAAGCAGTTCGGTATTCCGCTGCTGGAAGACATCCCGTTTCTCGGCACCGTGCTGTTCCGCCAGCATCCGATGGTCTACCTGTCGCTGCTGCTGTGCGTGGCGATCATCTGGTTTCTGCAGAAGACGCGCAGCGGGCTGATCCTGCGCTCGGTCGGCGAATCGCCGTCGTCGGCGCACGCGCTCGGCTACAACGTGCGCCGCATCCGGCTGGCGGCGCTGCTGTTCGGCGGCGCCTGCTGCGGCCTGGCCGGCGCTTTCATGTCGCTGGTGTACACGCCGATGTGGGTGGAAGGCATGGTCGCCGGCCGCGGCTGGATCGCGTTGGCGCTGACCACCTTCGCCACCTGGCGCCCGGCGCGGGTGCTGGTCGGCGCCTATCTGTTCGGCGGCATCACGATCCTGACCTACCACATGCAGGCGCTCGGCGTGCCGATCGCGTCGCAGCTGCTGTCGATGCTGCCGTACCTGGCGACCATTCTGGTGCTGGTGCTAATATCGCGCAACGCCAACTGGATCAGGCTCAACATGCCGGCTTCGCTCGGCAAGAACTTCAATCCGAATACCTGATAGTTGCAGGAAGTGGGGCCCGGCGGCTGCTGCGGCCCTTTTTTAATCAAGCGGGAATCAAAACAAGAGGAAAGACCATGTCTGGAAAATTCATGCGCGGTGCCTTGTGTGCGATGGCGATGCTGCCGGCCGTCGCGCTGTCCACGGCCGCCTCGGCTGCCGACCCGGCGCCGCTGAAGATCGGCTTCGTCTACGTCAGCCCGATCGGCGAAGCCGGCTGGACCTGGCAGCAGGACATCGGCCGCAAGGAAATGGAAAAGGCGCTCGACGGCAAGGTCAAGTCCACCATCGTCGAGGACGTGCCGGAAGGCGCCGACGCCGAGCGCGTGATCCGCGATCTGGCGCAGCAGGGCAACAAGCTGATCTTCACCACCTCGTTCGGCTACATGAACCCGACGATCAAGGTCGCCAAGCAATTCCCGGACGTCAAGTTCGTGCATTCGACCGGCTACAAGACCGCGCCCAACGTCGCCACCACCAATTCGCGCTTCTATGAGGCACGTTATCTTGCCGGCATTCTGGCCGGCAAGATGACCAAGACCAACGTCGCCGGCTATGTCGGCGCCTTCCCGATCCCCGAAGTGGTGATGGGCATCGACGCCTTCACGCGCGGCATGCGCAGCGTCAATCCGAAGGCCGAGACCAAGGTCATCTGGGTCAACAGCTGGTTCGACCCGGGTAAGGAACGCGACGCCGCGCTGGCGCTGATGGGCCAGGGTGCCGACATCGTGACTCACCACACCGACTCGACCGCGGTGGTGCAGGCCGCCGAGGAAAAGGGCAAGTACGCGATCGCCTACCACTCCGACATGAAGAAGTTCGGCCCGAAGGCGCAGCTGGCGGCGGTGACCCACCACTGGGGCAAGTACTTCACCAAGGAAGCCCAGGATGTGCTGAACGGCACCTGGAAGCCGGATAGCACCTGGGGCGGCATCAAGGACGGCATGGCGGCACTGGAAGGCTACGGCCCGATGGTCCCGGCCGATGTCAAGGAGCTGGTGCTGGCCAAGCAGGCCGAGATCGTCTCCGGCAAGCTGCACCCGTTCGCCGCGCCGATCAAGGATAACGAAGGCAAGGTACGCCTGGCTTCCGGCGTCCTCAGCGACGCCGATCTGAACAAGATGAACTACTACGTCGAAGGCGTGGCCGGCAAGCTGCCGACCAAGTAAGCACGCGCTTCATCCATCAACGGCCGCGCTGCAGATCACGCAGCGCGGCCGTTGTGCATTTTGCGGCGAGTGAAACGGGAAGGAGTTGCGCCGGCTTGTCATGGCGCGGACCGGCGGATCCCCAGATACTCCTGGTTAGGTGGTCCTATCACGGGCGAAAACAGGGCGATATTTGCATATACTGCCATGCTTCCGTGAATCTATCGGCTCCGGATGGGAGCGGCGAGGAGCCTGCCGGAGAGACGCTGATTGTTCACTTTTCCGGCGCGTCGCCGCCGTAATAGCGCGGGTCCGGCGAGACGTATGCGCGCACCGGATGGTCGAGCACGCCGGCCGGCGCCACCTCGTTGAGGTCGAATGAATTCACCGTGCGTGCCACCAGGAAATGCCAGCCGAATTCCCGCCCGTTGGCGACGAAGCGGATGATTTCGCCGCCTTCGACATTCACGTAGCGGGTATCGGGTCCGATGACGATGGTGCGCACGGCAGCCGCTGCCGGCGCCGGCAATCCATACAGGTCGACATAGCTGGTTCTGGCGACGCAGCCGCCGAGCAGGAAGACCAGCAGCGAGGCGATGGCCAGCGGCGAGGACAGGTGTTTCATGGCGTTGCGCGGTAGCGGAAAGCGGAGGGCGGACGCCCAGTATTGCACAACGGCGGCGCCGCTACCTGAACGCCGCCAGCGCCGCCCGCGGCACCATCGCCCGCCCCTGCGGCGGCATGCGGCTTGTCGCGGTATCGGCGCCAGCGCCGCTCACTCGTAGGCCGGCAGCCGTTTCAGCTCGTCGCCGCGAAAGTGCGTCTGGCGCAGCTGTTCGAGCAGCGCCTGCTGCTCCGAGGTCGGCAGATTCCCGCTGTTCTGCTGC
Organism: Burkholderiaceae bacterium; assembly: GCA_049683695.1. Taxonomy (GTDB): domain Bacteria; phylum Pseudomonadota; class Gammaproteobacteria; order Burkholderiales; family Burkholderiaceae_D; genus DATJCV01. The sequence continues at coordinate 2,932 of JBAUJK010000181.1, read as the reverse complement.
AGCTGCCGGCGTTCGGCCAGATAGGCGTCGATCCGGTTTTTCCAGCCGGCTTCCTGCTGGTCGACTTCCGCCATGCGGGCTGCCGCCTCCGGCGACAACGCCGCCGCCCGCATCCGGTACACCTCGTCGTCGCTGGCACCGTCGGCACGCATCTTCTGCGCCGCCTGCTCCAGCCGGACGATCTGCAGCGGCGCATCCCTGGCTTCGCGCAGCGCGGCCGGCAGGGCGGCATCGAGTTCCGCCAGCTTGTCGCGCTTCTGCTGTTCCGACAGGGCCGGGTCCTGGCTGATTTCCAGCCGCGCCAGCGCGTCCGTGTCGTAGGCGTCGTCGAAGCCGAACATCGCCTCGCTCTCGGCGGCGCTGAAAAAGCGGCTGCGCACCTCGTGCATCGCGGCCAGGCGATGGCGCAGCGCCGGCAGTCCGGAGCCGAGCGCCTGCGGATTCCTTTCCACCTCGACCAGCTCGCGCTTGTAGTCCAGGTAGCGCGCCAGCAGCTGCTTCGCCTGCGCCAGCGCCGGCTGCTGCAGGCGCTGCTCCAGTTCCCGCTCGATTTCGGCACGGATCTGCTCCACCGATTTTTCGCCGATCGCGCTCAGGTAGTAGTCGAACAGGCGCCGCAGTCCGGCGTCGGCGACCAGCATGCCCTGCGTGTCGTCGAGCTTCGGCTCGCCGTCGGGATAGGTGCCCTGCAGCGAGCGCACGAACGGAAACAGCTCCGGCTGCGCCGCGATGGGCGCAGCCGGTGGCTCGTCGCGGCCGCTCAGGACGATGAAGGTGGCGACGGCGGCGAAGGCCGCGAAGGCCGCCGCCACGATCGGCCACTTCTTCCGATTTGGCCGCATGCCGTCACAGGCCCAGGTTGCGCAGGCGGTTGGCGTGCTGCCGGTACAGCGTGACCGGATTGGTCTCGAACAGGTTGGTCAGGCCGATCGTCTGGTTGACCTCGTCCATGTGGTTCAGCGCGTAGTCGTCGCGAATCACCTGGCCAAGGCGGCTGGAGCAGCTGCTGACCAAGCCGTCGTTCTTGGCGCCGCCGAAGGCCAGCGCGGTCAACGCCAGCGCCGGATCGACGACATCGAGAATATTCGTATAGGGCTTGGCGCCGCTCCAGGAAAAATAGGACACGCCGCGCGCCTGGTAGGCACCTTCACCGCAGGCGCTGGTCGGTACCCCGTACGGATGGGCGGCATTGAATTTGGCCGAACCGGCGGTGGACAGCGATTTGACGGCACCGAGCGAATTCTGCGGCAGCGTCGGTCGGCCGGAAAGGAAGCTGATCAGCGTCGCCAGGCCGTTGTTGACCGATACCAGCACCGCGTTCGACAGCGAGCCGGGCGGCGCCACGCCGAGCAGCAGGTCGGCCACCGCCGAACCCTTGTTGACGCCGCCGACGCTGGTCACCGACGCCACCAGGTCGGGCCGCACCGAGGCCACGTAGCGGGCGGTCGGGCCGCCGTGACTGTGACCGATCAGGTTGACCTTGGCGGAGCCGGTGGCGGCCAGGATCTGCTTCACTTGCGACAGCAACTGTTCGCCGCGCACCTCGGTGCTGTTGGCCGCCGATACCTGGGTCACGTAGACGCGGGCGCCGTCGGCGCGCAGCGCGGACGGGATGCCGTACCAGTATTCGACCAGTCCGATGTTGTCGAAGCCGAACAGGCCGTGCACCAGCACGATCGGATATTTGGTCTGGGTATAGCCGGCAGCCGCCGAAGGAGTCGGCAGCAAGCCGATCGCCAGCAGCGCCGCGAGCGCGCAGGTCCAGAATTTCCTAGTCATCTGTATCTCCATGAATGATTTTTATTGGTTTCTTGCGAGGCGCGGTTCGGTCGCAACCGCGTGCTTCGTGCCGGGAGGGTGCCGGTGTGCTTCGGGCGGGCTGGTCAGCCATTTGAAATATCGAACGATCGTTCGATACGCGGATATTGTGTCAAACTTTCAACTAAATCAAGTCGCACTGCAGCATGCATGTTGCATGCTGCGGACAGCGGCTTTCCCAGGCCGCCATCAGGATTGGGCCGGAATGCGTGTGCGCCTGCCGATGGCCGCCGCGAAGTCGGTCCAGGCAAATGAAAAGGCCGCCGGGGCGGCGCGCGGGCGGCCTCGAGAATCCGGAACCCAGCCTATCGGCAATCCTTTGCGTCCTGGATTTTCTTCTTCAGATCATGCCCATATGGCGTATCACGCACTCCGATCTTGGACGCTTCCACCTCCATATTCCATATGTCCGAAGTGCTCGGGCATGGCGCCCGTCGGCGCCGATTTCGTTCAGAGGTCTGGAATGAAGTCACAACGCCGTTTGAAACGTAAACGTGATAGACGCGATCGCTCCTCTCATAAATCAGCTGATCGTGCGTGCCGCCGACGTAATCCCCGGTATTGACCCGGTCCGGGCGCCCCATCGCGGACAGCAATTCCTCGTGCGACATCGACACCATGGGCTCGCCCGCAGCGATCGCTGCCCGAATCTTCAGTCGGCGATCCACGTCGCGGCGCTTCAGGTCCAGCTCCGCACTGGCGGCATCGGGCGCTGACGCGGCCGGACCCGTGGTTGGTGCAATGTCGAGGGTCTTTGAATTGCTGGCGCAAGGTGCGTCGGCGTAAATCGTTTTGCCATCCACCGAGCATTTATAAACCTGTGCCATCGACGACGTCGACACCAGCATGCAGCAAATCAAAAGGCATCTTTTCATTGTGGCCCTCAAAACAAATCGGCTTGCCTGGTTTCGATCCGATCCATGCCGGTATCCTTCAGAACCGTCCGGCTCCGCTGGTCTGGCCGCAGATGGCCGAACGCCAACTGCCCAATCACCATGCAGGTACGCTCCGGTGCATTTTTCCGACGATCTTCCGACTGCGACGCGTCAGGTCGAACCCGTCGCAGTAAGGAATTCAATGCGGGCGTTGTCGAAATGCCGGCACATTTTAACGC
>JBAUJK010000180.1:0-9604 GCA_049683695.1 Burkholderiaceae bacterium | reverse complement strand
TCAAGGAGGCCGACGGCACCGAAGACCTGACCCGCGCCGTGGCGCGCCTGCAGCAGCTGTGCTTTCGCATCGAACAGGATGGCGAAGACATGCAGCAGCAGCAGGAAATGCTGCTGAAGCTGTTCGGCCTCCTGCTCGACAACGTCAAGGAGCTGGTGGCCGAAGACAGTTGGCTGGCCGGCCAGATCGCCGGCCTGCGCGCGCTGATCGCGCAGCCGGTGCATCCGGCGATGCTGCAGGAGGCCGCGCGCAGCCTGAAGGACATCATCTACAAGCAGGGCACGCTGCAGCAAGGCCTGGGTGAGGCGCGCGCCACCGTCAAGCACATGATGCTCAGCTTCATCGAATGCCTGGCGGCGACCGCTGCCAGCACGCGCGACTACCACCAGAAGATCGAACGCTATTCGGATGCCATCAGCCGCACCGACGACCTGCAGGCCTTGAGCGGCATCCTGCGCGAAGTACTGCGCGAGACGCTACTGCTGCAGAGTGAGGCGCTGCGCTCGCGCGACCAGATGCAGCAGGCCGAGCACGAGGCGCAGCAGGCCGACGGCCGCATCCGTACGCTGGAATCTCAGCTGGCGCAGATGAGCGAACTGGTGCGCGAAGACCAACTGACCGGCAGCCTCAACCGGCGCGGACTGGACGACGTGCTGGAGCGCGAACTGGCGCGCGCCGACCGCCGCGGCACGCCGCTGTGCATCGCCCTGCTCGACCTCGACGACTTCAAGCGCATCAACGACACCCACGGCCACGCCGCCGGCGACGAGGCGCTGATCCACCTGGTGCGCGTGGTCAAGGACACGCTGCGCACGATGGACGTCATCGCCCGCTTCGGCGGTGAGGAATTCCTGATCCTGCTGCCCGACACGCCGCTGGATTCCGCTTGCGCCACCATCACCCGCCTGCAGCGCGAGCTGACCAAGCGCATCTTCCTGCACAACCACCAGCGCCTGCTGATCACCTTTTCCGCCGGCGTCGCGCTGCGCGCGCCCGGCGAACCCCGCAAGGCGCTGATCGGCCGCGCCGATGCCGCGCTGTACCGGGCCAAGAAGGCGGGCAAGAACCGGGTGGTCAGCGCCGGCTAATCCCGCGGCGGAGCGCCAGATGGCATCCGCCATATACTCCGTTCATACCTGCCTTGATCCGCAGTAAATTCATGCAGCTTAAAGGCATACTCCGACCGAAAGATTTTCTATCCAATCCGCTTAACACGCGCTCTCCCTGCCATTCGCTAGTAGGAGAGAGCCTGGCGATGTGCGATAGCGAAGATGGGGTTTCCTGGCGGGCAAGGAGAACGCCACTGGAGAGGACGGCGGAGACTTGTTCAACCCGGCCTTAACGGCTCGGCTTTTCTCTGATTGGTCAGCGAACCAGTGGAGCAGCTCTGAAGCAGCCCAGCCTGCGCCCCGCAGCGAACGCAATCAAGACGATTCCCGAGGCGAAAGCCATTCTCCGCGCCTATCACAAGGCCGCGGCAACGAGTCAGAACCCTTGCCATTTGCCTGCAAAACGACCCGCCCAATCGGCAGAAAATCCAAAACCTGAAGGGCTACGCGCGACTATTTATCTTCGCCCTTTCCCTGGGATTTTCTTAAAGATTTCCGAAATGCAAGCCGACAAACAGGCACCTGGCCTGGGTTCAGGCGAGGCTGGAAGAAATAAGTTTTTGGAAAACTAAACTTTTTCCAGCTGCGTCCGATACCACTGACAACAGCGGTTCGCCAGCGTCCAAAAACGCCAACCGCGGTCGAAGTGCTCAAGCCGGAAATCATCGGCCTCTTAAAGGAGAATCACCATGCCTTCAGTCATCAATACCAATATCTCGTCGCTGAACTCGCAGCGCAACCTGACGACTTCGCAGTCCTCGCTCGCCACCTCGCTGCAACGCCTGTCTTCCGGCCTGCGCATCAACAGCGCCAAGGACGACGCCGCTGGCCTGGCGATTTCCGATCGCATGACGTCGCAGATCAACGGCCTGACCCAAGCCGCTCGTAACGCCAACGATGGCATCTCGCTGGCGCAGACCGCTGAAGGCGCGCTAGGTCAAGCCACCGACCTGTTGCAGCGGATGCGCACACTAGCCGTGCAGTCGGCCAACGCTTCCAATAGTTCCAGCGATCGTGCCGCCCTGCAGGCGGAAGTGACGCAGTTGGTCGGTGAATATGACCGTATTGCCACGCAAACCCAGTTCAACGGCCAGAATGTGCTGGACGGCTCGTTCGCGAATGCCAATTTCCAAGTCGGCGCCAACGCTAACCAGACCATTGGCGTGCAGATCGCGGACGCTCGCTCCAGTGTGGTCGGGAACGCCACGGTGGCCGCTACCGTGTTCGCTCCGACCAGCGCTGCCAGCACCGGCCTGACAATCAACGGCATCGGCGTCGGCACTACCGGCACCACGTCGCAGGCAAAGGTCGATGCGATCAATGCGCAGTCGGGCCTGACCGGCGTCACGGCTACCCAAACCGGTAACTTCCGCGTCAGCGCCGCCATTACCGGCTTTGGCGCGGTCGCGGCAGGCGACATCACCATCAACGGCGTGCAGATCGGTTCTATCGGGGCCGGTACGGATGCTGCCACCCAGGCAACCAACGTGGCGGCCGCCATCAACGCCAAGAGCGGCCAGACTGGCGTGACGGCAACGGTCGGCACCGGCGCCAATGGCGGCGCCACCAGCGCGATCATCCTCAGCAATACCACTGGATCGGCGATCTCGGTCGGCACTGGCACCTCGGCAACGGCTGCCAACGTCGGCATCACCGCGGGCACCACTGCAGCCGGCTCCAACGGCAAAATCACGCTGTCGACCAGCCTAACCGGTTCCATCACCCTTGGCGGCGGCACCGAAGCAACGATCGGCTTCGCGGCGGGCGCCCAGACCACGACGCAAAATCTGTTGAGCGGCATTTCGATCTCGACCGACAACGGCGCGCAGAATGCGCTGCAGGTCATCGACACCGCGCTGTCGTTCGTCAGCAGCACCCGTGCGGCGCTCGGTGCGGTGCAGAACCGCTTCACCTCGGTGGTATCTTCGCTCGGCACGACTGCGGAAAACCTCTCCGCTGCGCGCAGTCGAATCCTGGATACCGACTTTGCCGCGGAAACCGCCAATCTGACCCGTGGCCAGATCCTCCAGCAAGCCGGTACCGCGATGCTGGCGCAGGCCAACTCGTTGCCTAACGGCGTGCTGGCCCTGCTGCGCGGCTGATCGAGGCCTCCGCATGACCCGGCCTAGTTCGGGGTAATCAGGAACAGCCCCGCCCGAATTTTTCCGGCGGGGCGTTCCCACTTCAGGAGCGATCATGGAGATTCGTTTGATAGCTACCGGTTCTACACCGGCGCAATTAGCCGAACCGACCGCGCACCCCGGCGCAACTGGCGCCAAGCCAGCGGCAACACCGGCTGCGGTAGCTGCGGCCGACATTGCCGTCCCGGCAACGGCGCCGGTACCCGGATCGGCCCAACTGGCGCAAACCGTCGGCCATCTGAACCAGGCCATGAAAACGCGCGAATCGGGTGTCGAGTTTTCCATCGACGAGGATTCGCACCGCACCGTGATCAAGGTGGTCGACCAGGAAACCAAGGAATTGATCCGGCAGATGCCCTCGGAAGAAGTGCTTGAAATCGCCAAGGCACTGGATCGGGTGCAGGGGCTGCTGATCAATCAAAAGGCGTGAAAGCCGCCGCGAACTGACCCCGGAAAGCCCTTCTAAATTCGGGTTTGATTAAGCCGATAACAGGGTACATTGTCATCTTTCAGCAGGAGGCCATGTGGGCATTTCGTCCCCCGGTGTCGGTTCAAATCTCGATATCAACACCATCATCAGCCAGTTGATGGCGGCAGAAAGCAAACCTCTGACCGCCCTGGCCAAAAAAGAAGCCAGCTACCAGGCCAAGCTCTCGGCCTTTGGCAGCCTGTCAGGCGCACTGGCCGCTTTCCAGACGACGTTGAACGATCTCAGCGACCTCTCGAAATTCCAGCAGTTGAGCGTCGCCAGCAGCGATACTGCAATCGCTACCGCCACCACCAGCAAGGGTGCCGTCGCCGGAAAATACAACGTCAACGTGACGCAACTGGCACAACAGCAATCGCTGGCGAGCGCCGGCGCCAGTTCGACCACTGCCTCGATCGGTAGCGGCGCAACCACCACCATCAATTTTCAGTTCGGCACCATCAGCGGCGGCACACTGACCAATGGCGTCTATGCCGGCGCCAGCTTTGCCGAAAACCCTGATCAACCGTCCGGCAGCATCACCATTGACAGCAGCAACAATTCGCTGCAAGGCATCCGCGACGCCATCAACAAGTCCAATCTCGGTGTCACCGCCACCATCGTCGCCGATGGTTCGGCAGAACCTCACCGGCTGGTACTGACTTCCGACAAGACCGGAGCTGCCTTCGCGATGAAGATCAGCGTCGATGGCGATGCCGCCCTGCAAAATCTGCTGGCCTACAATCCGGACGCAGCCAGCGGTGGTACGCAAAAACTGACGCAAACCAGTGCCGCGCAGAATGCGCAAATGACGCTGAACGGCATTGCCATCACCAGCGCTGGCAACACCATCAACGATGCCATCGAAGGCATGACGCTGAACGCCATCAAGCTCGGCAGCACCGCCATCTCGATTACCAGCGACACCAGCGCAGTCGAAAAGAACGTCAATGCTTTCGTCAAGTCGTATAACGACCTGAACTCGACTCTGAAATCCCTCACCGGTTACAACGCCGATACCAAGGCCGCCGGTCTGCTGATCGGCGATTCCACCGTGCTCACGATCCAGAGCGTCTTGCAAAAGGCGTTCTCGGCACCCCCGGCGGGTCTGGGCGGATCGCTGACCCAGTTGTCGCAAATCGGCGTCTCGCTGCAGAAGGACGGCACGCTGTCGGTTGATTCGGCCAAACTGCAAAAGGCGATGGCCGCCAACTTCAACGATATCGGCAAGTTGTTCGCGGTCGCCGGTACTGCTTCCGACAGCCTGATCAGCTACGCCGGCTCGACGCTGGCGACCAAGGCCGGCAGCAGCGCAATCAACATTACGCAGCTGGCAACCAAGGGCGTGCTGACCGGGTCGACGGCCGCCAACACAACCATCACCGCTGACGTCAATGATGAAATCTCGCTCACCATTGACGGAGTCACGTCCACCATCAAGCTGACCGCCGGTTCGTATAACGCTGCGTCACTTGCGGCGCACGTTCAGGCTACCGTCAACGGCATGACACCGTTTTCGAAGGATGACATCTCGGTCAAGGTCAGTCAGGAAAACGGGATTTTGACCATCACGTCGGACCGCTACGGCTCGGCCTCCAAGGTGTCCATCGGCGGTGCCGGGGCGCTGGATCTGCTGGGTGAAGACCCTGTGGCCACCGACGGCGTCGATGTCGCGGGGACGATCGGCGGCCTGGCCGCCAGTGGTTCCGGACAGTTTCTGACAGGCTCTGACGGCCTGAAAATCCAGGTGACCGGCGACGCCTTGGGTAATCGAGGGACGATCGATTTCTCGCAAGGCTACGCATCCCAGCTCAGCAAGCTAATCGACGGTTTCCTGGGCAAGGAAGGTCTGATTTCCAGCCGCACTGACGGCCTCAACCGCAGCATCAAGGATGTAGGCAGTAGCCGCGATGCAGTCAATCTGCGCCTTGCCACCATCGAGGCGCAATACCGCAAGCAGTTCACCGCGCTCGACGTCATGATTTCCAACATGACATCGACCAGCAATTACCTGACCCAGCAGTTGGCCGCCCTCGCCAACCTCAACAAACAGTAAGCGGAGAGAGAACATATGTTCGGATCGGCCAGAAACGGCGCCTATGCCTATGCCAAAGTCGGAATCGAAACCGGGGTTGTCGCCGCCAGCCCGCACAAGCTGATCATCATGTTGTTCGACGGCGCGCTGCTGTCGATCGCGACCGCGACGCAGAAGATCAAGGATGGCGACATCGCCGGCAAGGGCCAGGCGATTTCGAAGGCGATCGCCATCGTCGACAGCGGCCTGCGCGCCAGCCTGAACAAGGAAGCCGGCGGCGAAATCGCGTTGAGCCTGGACGCGCTGTACGAATACATGGGACGACGCCTGCTGGCCGCCAACCTGGAGAACCGGCCGGAAATCCTGGACGAGGTCCACGGATTGCTGGCCGACCTGAAGAGCGCCTGGGAAGCGATCGGCGATCATGCCCAGCTGCCGGCGACACCGGCGCCGGCAGCGCCGCGCGCAGCCGCCTACGATCCGCTGGCGCCGCGCCTGTCCAACCTGGTGAGGGCATGAACCGATGAATAGCCAGGAAGTGATTTCGCTCTACGAAACCGTGGCCGGCATCACCACCCAGATGCTCGACGCCGCCCGCAGCGGCGACTGGGACCGGCTGGTGATACTGGAGTCGCACTGTAGCAGCCAGGTGCAGCGGCTGAAGGAGGACGAGCCGCCGGAGCCGCTGACCGACGCGGTGCGCCAGCGCAAGGTCGAGATCATCCGCAAGATCCTCGCTGACGACCGCGAGATCCGCAATCTCACCGAGCCTTGGATGCAGCAATTGTCGGCGCTGATGCAAAGCACCGGCACCGAGCGCAAGCTGTCCCAGGCCTATGGGGCACCGCAAGTGAGGTAAGGATGCTGCCACGGGCCGACCTGACCAGCATACGTCCCGTGGCCGCGATCGATGCGCCGCGGGCGGTCGTCACTGTTGCCGACGCCAGGCAGGATGCGCTCGCGCGCCTGACGCAGATCGCCCTCGGCCAGCAGGTGCGCGCCACGGTGCTGTCGATGCTGGAGGACGGCAGCGTGCTGGCCAGGGTCGCCGGTACCGCCGTGCGCCTGAACCTGCCGGTGGAGGCCAAGGCCGGCGACACCCTGCAGCTGATCAAGGCCGGTACCCAGCCGCGCCCGACCTTCCTGCTGGCGCCGACGCCGCAGGCCGAAGGCGACGCCCCCACCACCGTCAGTGCCGCCGGCCGCCTGATCGACCACCTGCTGCAGAGCGCGCGCCGCGACGGCGCGACGGCGGCGCTGGAAGGCGGCGCCCCGCTGCTGAAATCGGCGCAGACGCCGCCGGCCCAGATCGCCGGTGCGCTGCGCACGGCACTGGAATTCAGCGGCCTGTTCTACGAATCCCATCTGGCGCAGTGGACCGCCGGCCGCCGCAGCCTGGCCGATGTGCTGCGTGAGCCGCAGGCGCGTGAAGCGCGCCAGCTGGCGGCGCAGGCGCAGGCCGCAGCGCCGTCGGCCGAGGCGCCGACACGGCAGACCACGCAGCTGATTCCGCTGCAGTTGGAGACGCTGGAACAGCAGCGCGTGCTGTGGCGCGGCGAACTGTGGCCGGGCCAGCCGCTGGAATGGGAGATCCGCCGCGACGACGATGATCGCGGCGATAGCGACGGCGAGCATCCCGCGGGGCCGGACGCGGCGGCCGAACCATGCTGGCACAGCGTGGTGCGCTTCGAGCTGCCGCGCCTGGGCAAGGTCAGCGCCGCCCTGCGGCTGGCCGGCGACCGCCTGCAGCTGCAATTGCGCACCGACAGCGATGCCGCCGCGCTGGCGCTGCGGCAGCACGGCGGCCAGCTGTCGGACGCGCTGGCGGCGGCCGGTTCGACGCTCGAATCGCTGAAGGTACAGCGCGATGAAGCCGGAACGTGACGCCCCGGCCACGGCCGTCCCGCTGCAAAGCGCAGTGGCGCTGGCCTACCAGAGCGCCGACGGCGCGCCGCGCGTGGTGGCCAAGGGACGCGGCCTGGTGGCCGAGCAGATCATCGCCCGCGCGCGCGAACACGACGTGTTCGTGCACGAATCGAAGGAACTGGTGGCGCTGCTGATGGAAGTCGAGCTGGACGACCGGATTCCGCCGGCCCTGTACCGTGCCGTCGCCGAGCTGCTGGCCTGGCTGTACCGGGTCGAGGCCGGGCAAAACGGCGGCGGCAAGGTATGATGGCGCCCGGCGGCACATCGGCCCGGTGCCGCTGTGCGGGCGGAATAACGATACGAACCGATAAGAGACAGCATTGCCGGGCACGACGCCCAACCGATCCCCGATGCCAGACTACGACGATCTTCCTTCGCACGACCTGAGCGATTACGAAATCCATTCGCGCCGCGAAATCCTGCGCCTGCTGCGCCAGGTGGGCGATTCGCGGCAGCTGGTGCAGCTGCGCATCGCCGGCAGCGCCAGCGCCGCCGTCACCTCGATCCTGGCGGTCGAGGACGACTACGCGGTGATCGATTGCGCGCCGAGCCGGGTACTCAACCAGCGCATCGTCGACAGCAACCATCTGCTGTTCGAGACCGTGCTCGACAGTATCCGCATCCTGTTCGAAACCGGTGGCGCCCTGCCCTGCGAGTACCAGGGCGGCCCGGCGCTGCAGATCGCGATTCCGGCGACGCTGGTGCGGCTGCAGCGGCGCGAGTTCTATCGCGTGCCGACGCCGGCCGCCAACCCGATCGTCTGCGACATCCCGGTCGAAGACAGCGAGCGCCGGCGCATCGTCTCCGCCCCGCTGCAGAACATCAGCGCCGGCGGTATCGCCATCGTCGACGAGCAGAAGCTGCTGAACCCGACCATCGGCTTCGTCTATCCCGACTGCCGCATCTCCCTGCCGGGCAGCGTTGCGCTGGTCTGCGCGCTGGAGATCCGCAACCTGCGCGACATCACGCTGGCCAACGGCAAGACCGTCCGCCGCCTCGGCTGCGCCTTCGTCGACCTGCCCAGCCAGATGCTGAACGCGGTGCAGCGCTACATCACCAGCCTGGAACGGGAACAGAACGCGAAGAACACCGGGATGTTGTAAGCGCGCGGGCAGCACGCTTTCCATATACTGGCAGTCACCATGCCCTGGGGCGGGCTTGCTACGGCCATCTTCGATGCATACTCCACTCCCCGAAATTCGGCTGTTTGCATCGACCATGCACGGCGCCGCGCCGGGAAGCATGCCGGACAAAATGGGAAACGACGCGGAATCGGATTGAAGTGAGAGTATGTGGAAACTTCTTAATGATGGTGTCCCGCTTGACGCGCCATACTGAGGAGTATTTCTGCTCTACCCTAGATCTGCATGTTCATGATGTCGTGATACGCCGACACCAGCTTGTTGCGCACCTGCACCGTGGCCTGGAAGCTGATGCTGGCCTTCTGCATCGAGATCATCATGTCCGACAGGCTGACCTTGTCGTCGCCGAGCATGAAGTCCTTGGCCATCTGTTCCGATTTCTGCTGGGCGCCGTTGACCTGGTCCAGCGACGCCTTCAGCGCATCGGCGAAGCCCGGCTTTTCCACCGGCGCCGCCGGCTTCTGCTGCAGCGGATTGGCCGCGCCCTGCGCACGAGCGGCGGCCGCCTTCAGCTGGGCCACCATCGCCTCGATCCTGCTGCTGTCGATTCCGCCTACGCTCATTGCCACCTCGTCGATTGCCGGCGCTTGCCGGGATAGCAGCACCTTACCGATCCGCGCGCGCCAACCGGGCGTCGAACAGCGACGGAAAAATTGCTCTGTTCCAATGATTGAAAAACGCTGGTACAACGACAATCGCCATGAGGAAAAAACCGTATACCGCGAGGATCACGTGAAGCAGACCAAGCTCGAATCCACCTGGAGCGCATCATGGCAGTAGTCGCC
>JBAUJK010000179.1:0-10872 GCA_049683695.1 Burkholderiaceae bacterium | reverse complement strand
GAGCCGCCGAGCCAGCCGACCTTGGTGATGATCACCGTCTTCGCGCGCTGGCCGGGACGCGCCCGCAGCCAGTGGCCGATGATGGTTTCCGATTCGCCGCCCTTGTTGCCCGGCACCCAGGCCGAATAGGCATCGGCGGTATCGATGGCGTTGAAGCCGGGTTCGGTGAAGCGGTCGAGCAGCGCGAACGAAGTCTGCTGGTCGGCGGTCCAGCCAAACACGTTGCCGCCGAAAACCAGTGGCGCGATTTCGAGGCCGGTGCGGCCGAGTGGGCGTTTGTTCATCGCAGTTCCTTTGCTGTGCATGGATGGGGATGCCTATAGTGTGACTGAATCCGGAAAATGCGTCCGGCGCCCGCGATAATCAATGCTTGCTATCGTGCGGCAATGCCATCCAGGTCTGCCACAGTGCCACCGCCTCGCGCTGATAGTCCTTCATCCTCTGCACCAGCGCCGCGTAAGCGTCGGATGACATTAATTCTTGCGGCAGCAAGGGATCGCGTACCAGGCCGCTGATCACCGCGCGCCCCAGCAGCAGCGACTCGCGTACCGCGGCGTCCAGCTTGATTTTCGGCAGCCGTTTGCCACTTTGCTCCAGCGCCTTGTGCTGGCGCCGGTAATCCGCGAGCAGCGCGTCGACATCCCACAGCCGGCACGCTTCGGCCTGCCGCGCCGCATCTAGTCCGTCCATGCGGAACACCAGTGCCTGCGGCGCAAGCCCCAGTTCCAGTAACTGTGTGCGCACCGCCGTCACGCCGCCTCTGAGGTTATCGGGTCGCACGTGCAAGCCAGGCTGGAACGGCACCAACCCCCGCAATTCCAGCGCCAGGCTGTGGCGGCGCCAGGCGGTCTTGTCGGAACGCGGCACGCCGGCATCCTGCACCGCCAGCCAGCGGCCGCGCCAGGCAACCGCTTGCGATCCCTTATGCTGCCAGTCGTCGACATCACGCGCCAGCGCTGGGCCGGAGCGGTTCAGCGCATAGCTGCCGCGTGCGTTGTGGATGATCTTACCTTGACCAGCCAGGCGAGTCAGGCCGACCCGGATTGCGGTTGGGGTAATTCCCATTAGACTGCCGGCGCGGCACATCACCGATACCGGCAAGCTGCCGCCGTGTGCCATCAGCAAGTCAAGAATCAAGTCCGGCGCCGCCGGGGAGGTGATCTCGATATTACAGATTGTGTCCATGTTTGCGTAATAAAGAAATATTTCGTAGTATCGCCGATCAAGGAATTCATGTGTAATTTTACTGGAGCGCAACTAAGCCCAACAGGGAAAGGAAAAGCGATGCAAACCGTTTCATACAGCGTGGACGAAGCAATCTGCACCATTACCATCAACCGGCCGGAAAAACGCAATGCCGTCAACGGCCCGGTGGCAGCGGAGTTGCGCATGGCTTTCGAGCGCTTCCAGGACGACGATGCCGTGCGCGTCGCCATTCTGACCGGGGCCGGCGGCAATTTTTGCGCCGGGGCCGATCTGGGCGCGACTTCCGACCCGGTTTTGCGCAATGAACTCGATCCCGATGGCGGCGGCAGTGGGCCGATGGGGCCGTCGCGCATGGCGCTGAGCAAGCCCTTGATTGCGGCGGTTAACGGCTATGCCGTCGCTGGCGGTCTGGAACTGGCCTTGCTGGCCGACCTGCGGGTGGCCGACGAGGACGCGATCTTCGGCGTGTTTTGCCGGCGCTGGGGCGTGCCGCTGATCGACGGCGGCACCGTGCGCCTGCCGCGCGTGGTCGGCATAGGCCGTGCACTCGACCTGATCCTGACCGGCCGCCCGGTAGCAGCGCCGGAAGCGCTGGAGATGGGCCTAATCAATCGCATCACGCCGCGTGGCGGTGCGTTGGCGGCGGCCCAGGAACTGGCGCGCCAGATCGCCGCCTTCCCGCAGCAGTGCATGCTGGCCGATCGCCGCTCCGCCTACGAGCAGTGGGATTTTCCGCTGGCCGAAGCGATACGCCGCGAAGGCGCGCAAGGCACGCCGATGGTATTTGCCGAAGGCGAAGCCGGCGCAGCCCGCTTCGTGCAGGGCGTCGGCCGCCACGGCAAGTTCGGCGACTGATGCGGCTTCGCAATCAAAGTGAGAACAAGGCGCGCAGCCGCAGACAATGCTGGCGCCAGGCAACACAACGAGCGCTTTGATCGCGAATCTGTATCAGTCGAAGCCGCTGGCCCGGGTGGAATAGCAAGCACCTCAACCCGTTTTGCCTGATTCGTTACCGCACAAGGAGACCACTATGAATTCCACCGCCCCAGCGCAAGCCAGCAGCCCGACCTACCATGAACTGATCCGGCGCGGCGCTCAGCAGCATGGGCCGCGCACCGCGATCGTGTTCGGCGAGCGCAGCCTGACCTTCAGCGAAGTCGACGCGCTCAGCAGCCGGCTGGCGCATGCGTTGATGGCCGGCGGAATTGCGCCGCGCACCCGTGTCGGCCTGCTGCTCAACAACGGCCTGTACAGCGTCCCGCTCGATTTCGCCTGCGTCAAGGCAGGCATCAACCGCGTGCCGCTGAACGCGCGGCTGTCGGTGGAAGAGCATGCGCTGATGCTGCAGGAAACCGGCTGTCAGGTCCTGATTTTCGGCGCCGACCTGGCCGAGCGCGCCCAGGCCCTGGGCGCCGCGCTGCCGTCGCTGCAGTGCCTGGGGCTGGATGCGAAGCTGGCGGGTGGGCGCGACCTGATCGAGGAAGCGCAACAGCAGCCGGCGACCTGGCCCGAGATCGAGGTGCGCCCGGACGACATCGTCCTCACCTTGTTTACCTCCGGCACCACCGGCACCCTGAAGGCGGCGCAGCACACCCAGTCCTCGTATGCGGCGATCTGCCGCAACGTCTTGCTCAACCTGCTGCCGGCCACGCAGGACGATGCGATGCTGCACGCCGCTTCCATGATCCACGCCAGCGGCGTGTTCGTGCTGCCGTTCTGGCTGCGCGGCGGCCGCACCGTGATCTTGTCGGGCTTCGAGCCGGGCCTGTTCCTGCGCACCATCGCCGCCGAACGCATCACCGCCATCAACCTGGTGCCGACCATGATGCAGATGCTGTTCGAACATGCCGACATCGCCAGCACCGACGTCTCCTCATTGGAAAACGTGATCTACGGCGCCTCGCCGATGCCGCGCGCGATCATCCAGCGCGGCATGCAGTTGTGGGGCCAACATCGCTTCTGGCAGTACTACGGCCAGACCGAAGTGCCGCTGTGCCTGGCGGTGCTGCGGCCGGAAGATCATCGGGAGGAATTGCTGGATGCCTGCGGCCAGCCGAGCATCGATGTCGAAATCAAGCTGGTGGACGAGGCCGGCAATACCGTGCCGCAGGGCACGCCCGGCGAAATTGTGGTGCGCGCGCCGTCGGCGGTGGCCGGCTACTACAACGCCGGCGAGCTGACCGCCGACACCTTCCGCAGCGACGGCTGGGTGCATACGCGCGACATCGGCGTGTTCGACGCCAACGGCTACCTGTTCCTCAAGGACCGCACTTCCGACATGATCATCAGTGGTGGCTACAACGTCTATCCGCGTGAAGTGGAAAACGCCTTGATGACCCATCCGGCGGTGCGCGAATGCGCGGTGATCGGCCTGCCGCACGAAAAATGGGTGGAGATTGTGACCGCGGCGGTGGTGCTGAAGCCTGGCCAGCAAGCTAGCGAGGAGGAACTGATCGCGCACGTGGCGGCGCACCTGGCGTCGTACAAGAAACCGCAGCGGGTGCTGTTCGTGGGCGAGATTCCGAAGACGGCGGTCGGCAAGCTGAACCGCAAGAAGCTGCGCGACCAGTACCGCAATTAGGTCGCAAGCAGGCGCCGCGCCGCGCCGCGACTGCCCGATACCCGCGGCCGGCGCCTGTTCAGCGATTTGAAAATGATTTGCAGCAAAACATAGATAACCAACAAAGGAGATATGCATGCGTTTCACACTGCCCCGGGTTCTGACCACACCCATCGCCGCCATCGTTCTGGCCGGCATGAGCGTCGGCGCTTATGCGCAAAAAAAGTATGACACCGGTGCCAGCGATACCGAAATCAAGATCGGCAACATCGCGCCGTATTCCGGCCCGGCGTCAGCCTATGGCACCGTGCTCAAGGCCGCCGGCGCCTACCTCGACAAGGTCAATGCCGAAGGCGGCGTCAACGGCCGCCAGATCAAGTTCATCTCGCTGGACGACGGCTACAGCCCGCCGCGCGCGGTGGAGCAGGTGCGCAAGCTGGTCGAGCGGGAAGAGGTGCTGGCCATCTTCGCGCCGCTCGGCACGCCGACCAATACCGCCGTGCGCAAATACCTGAACGCGAAAAAAGTACCGCAATTGTTCGTCAGCTCCGGCGCCCAATGGGGTGACTACCAGACCTATCCGTGGACCATGGCCTGGAACGTCAGCTACCTGACCGAAGCGCGCATCTACGCCCAGCACATCCTGGCCGAGAACCCGAAGGCGAAGATCGCGATCCTGTCGCAGAACGACGACTACGGCAAGGACATGGTCAAGGGCATGATGGCCGGCCTCGGTGACCGGGCCAAGAGCATGGTAGTGGCCCAGGCCACCTATGAAGTGACCGATCCCAGCATCGATAGCCAGATCGTCACCTTGAAAGCCTCCGGCGCCGACACCTTCCTCAACGTCACCTCGCCGAAATTCGCCGCGCTGGCGATCCGCAAGGCGGCCGAGATCGGCTGGAAGCCGACGCAGTATCTGTCCAACGTCGCCAATTCGGTCACCGCGACGCTGAAACCGGCCGGCCTGGACAACGCTACCGGCATCATTTCCGCCGCCTACATCCGCGATCCGATGGATGCGCGCTGGCAAAACACCAAGGAGTACAAGGACTACTTCGCCTTCATGAAGAAGTACTACCCGGACGGCGAAGCGTCCGACACCCTGAACGTGATCGGCTATTCGATGGCGCAGACCCTGGTGCAGACCCTGACCCAGGCCGGCGACAACCTGACCCGCGCCAACCTGATGAAGGAAGCCGCCAATCTCAACATGAGCCTGCCGATGCTGTATCCGGGGATCAAGGTCAAAACCGCGCCGAACGATTTCTACCCGATCGAAGGCATGCAACTGATCCGCTTCAACGGCAGCGCCTACGAGCCGCTCGGCGCCGTCATCGGCGAATAAGCAGGCGCATTCGATGCGAGGCTGCGGCCGTGGCCGCAGCCTTCGTCCCCAGTCCTTCAAGCGAGTATGCCTGCATGTCACACCGTTCCAGCTCTCACGCGGCCGGACCCGGCCGGCCGCTGCTCGCGGTCGACGGCGTCTCGGTGCGCTTCGGCGGCATCGTCGCCCTCGACCGCCTGTCGTTCACGGTCGAATCCGGCCACATCTGCAGCCTGATCGGGCCGAACGGCGCCGGCAAGAGCACCCTGTTCAATTGCCTGTCGCGCATCTACGAATGCGCAAGCGGCGGCATCGCCTTCGACAGCCAGCCGATCTCCGCCTTGCCGCGCCATCGGATGGCGGCGCTCGGCATCGGCCGCACTTACCAGAACCTGGCCCTGTTCAAGAGCATGAGCGTGCTGGACAACGTGCTGGTCGGCTGCCACAGCCGCTACCACGCCGGCTTCCTGCGCGCCACGCTGCGCCTGCCGGGCGCGGCCCGCATCGAGGCGGCGGCGCACAAGCGCGCACGCGAACTAATCGATTTCCTCGACCTCGCGGCGGTCGCCGAACGGCCGGTGGCCGACCTGCCGTTCGGCAGCCAGAAGCGGGTTGAACTGGCGCGCGCGTTGGCGGCCCGGCCCAAGCTGCTGCTGCTCGACGAGCCGGCCTGCGGCCTGAATCACGAGGAAGTCCAGAGCCTAGGCGCGCTGATCCGCACCATCCGCGACCGCCTGGGCGTCACCGTACTGCTCGTCGAACATCAAATGAACCTGGTGATGGACATTTCCGACAGGGTGGTGGTGCTCAATTTCGGCCGCAAGATCGCCGACGGCACCCCGGCCGAGGTGCGCCGGCATCCGGAAGTGATCCAGGCCTATCTGGGAGGCGAGCATGCCGTTGCTTGACGTCAAGGAACTGCACGCCGCCTATGGCGCCACCGAGGTGCTGCACGGCATCGACCTGCAGCTCGCGGAAGGTTCGATCACGGCGCTGCTGGGCGCCAACGGCGCCGGCAAGACCACCACCCTGCGCGCGCTGTGCCAGATGATGGTCAGCACCACCGGTGCGATTGAGCTGGGCGGCATCCGGGCCGACGGCAAATCGACGGAGGACATCGTGCGCCTCGGCATGGCCCACGTGCCGGACGGGCGCGGCACCTTCCTGGCGCTGACGACCGAGGAAAACCTGCGGCTGGGCGCCTACCTGCGGCGCGACAAGGCTGCCGTGGCCGAGGATTTTGAACGTATATACAACTACTTTCCGCGCCTGAAGGAGCGCCGCAGTCAGCAGGCCGGCACCTTGTCGGGCGGCGAACAGCAGATGCTGGCCATCGGGCGCGCGCTGATGCTGCGGCCGCGCCTGCTGCTGCTGGACGAACCCTCGTTCGGCCTGGCGCCGCTGGTGGTGCGCGACATTTTTGAGATCATGCGCCGCATCAACCAGGAGGAGAAAGTCTCGATCCTGCTGGTCGAGCAAAACGCCGCGCTGTCGCTGGCGGTGGCCGATTCGATCTACTTGGTGGAAACCGGCCGCATCGTCCTGCACGGCACGCCGCAGGACATCCGCGACAACGACGCCGTGCGCCGCGTCTACCTGGGAGGGGCGTAAATCGTGGAAGCCTTGTTGCATCAAATCCTGTCCGGCCTGGCCACCGGCGGCATCTACGCCAGCATCGCGCTGGCGCTAGTGATGATCTACCAATCGACCCATCACGTGAATTTCGCGCAGGGTGAAATGGCGATGTTCTCGACCTTCCTGGCCTGGATGATGATCCAGGCCGGGGTGCCGTACTGGATCGCCTTCGGCGCCACGGTCGCGCTGTCGTTCGCATTGGGCGCGCTGATCGAGGTGGCGGTGATCCGCCCCGTGCGGCAGGCGCCGATGCTGTCGGTGGTGGTGGTCTTCATCGGCCTGATGGTGATGTTCAACAGCCTGGCCGGCTGGCTGTTCGGCTACACCGTCAAGCAGTTTCCCAGTCCGTTTCCACCCGATGCCTGGTACGGCAGCGCCTTCATGTCGTCGCACGAGGTGGGGGCGATCGGCGTCACCTTGGCGGTGATGGCGGTGCTGTTCCTGTTCTTCCGCTTCACCTCGCTCGGGCTGGCGATGCGCGCCGCCGCGCAGAATCCGGTGTCGTCGCGGCTGGTCGGCATCAACGTCAGCCGCATGCTGATGCTGGGCTGGGGCCTGGCGGGAGCGATCGGCGCGATCGGCGGCATGATGGTGGCGCCGGTGGTGTTCCTCGACCCCAACATGATGAGCGGCATCCTGCTGTACGCCTTCGCCGCCGCCCTGATCGGCGGCATAGACAGCCCGGCCGGCGCCGTGCTCGGCGGCTTCATCGTCGGCGTGCTGGAAAACCTGATCGGCACCTACGTGGTCGGCACCGAGCTCAAGCTGTCGGTGGCGCTGGTGCTGATCGTGACGGTGCTGATCGTGCGCCCCTCCGGCTTGCTCGGCAAAACCATCGTGACCAAGGTCTGAATCATGTCCATTGATACGCTCACTTCCTCTGCTAGCGCTAGCGCGGCGGCAAACCGGCGCCGGCTGCCGGCCTCCGGCTGGTGGCTGCTGTTGCCGCTGCTGGCGGCGCTGGCCTTGCCGTTCCTGGCCAAGGACTACTTCATCTTCCAGGCCACCATGCTGCTGTCGTATGCGGTGGCCTTGCTGGGCCTGAATATCCTGACCGGCTACGCCGGCCAGATCTCGCTAGGCCATGGCGCTTTCTTCGCGATCGGCGCCTACACCGCCGCGATCCTGATGGACGGCGCCAGCCTGCCTTACTGGGCGACGATTCCGGCGGCGGCGGCGGTCTGCATGCTGGCCGGCTACCTGTTCGGCTTGCCGGCCTTGAAGCTGGAAGGGCTGTACCTGGCGCTGGCCACCTTCGCGCTCGGCGTCGCGCTGCCGCAACTGCTGAAGTACAAGCACCTCGAAGCCTGGACCGGCGGCGTCCAGGGCATCGTGCTGATGAAGCCCGATGCGCCGTTCGGGCTGGCGCTGACGCCCGACCAGTGGCTGTACCTGTTCGCGCTGGCGGTGGTGCTGCTGATGTTCTGGCTGGCGCGCAATCTGCTGCACAGCGGCGTCGGCCGCGCCATGATGGCGATCCGCGACAACCCGCTGGCCGCCGAAACCATGGGCGTCGACCAGCGCCGCTACAAGGCCACCGTCTTCGGCATCTCGGCGATGTACACCGGCATCGGCGGCGCGCTGTCGGCGATCGCGGTGCAATTCGTGGCGCCCGATTCCTTCACCA
Source organism: Burkholderiaceae bacterium (assembly GCA_049683695.1). GTDB lineage: Bacteria > Pseudomonadota > Gammaproteobacteria > Burkholderiales > Burkholderiaceae_D > DATJCV01. The sequence goes on along the minus strand of JBAUJK010000179.1, from coordinate 2,517 downwards.
TGTTCCTGTCGATCTCGCTGCTGGTCGGCATCGTGGTCGGCGGCGTCGGCACCATCGCCGGCGCCTTCTACGGCGCCGCCTTCATCATGTTCGTGCCGTCGCTGGCGGAAAACATATCGAAGGCTGCGCCTGCGGCTGTGTACGGCATCGTCCTGATCCTGTTTGTATTCATCCTGCCGGGAGGGGTTGCCGGCCTGATGTGCCGCTTACGGCGGCGAATTCAGCGCTGACATCGGACCGGGTTGCCGGGTAAGGCGGCCGTAAGGCAGGGAAGGGAGGTGGCTGGCGGCTCCATTCAATATACTCCAGATATGGGGGTCATTATTTCGCCATAAATATGGGCGATTTTTGAACATACCCCATGTTGCGTGCGAAAACCAATTACCTGCCGCCCCTCACAACAGCTCCACGCTCGGCAAATTCAGATAGCAGCTTTCGCGCGTGCTGGCGACGAAATCGGCCAGGTACGGCTTGGCCGAGAGTTCCGGCAAGCAGGCCGCATACAGCCGGCCGGTCAGGCCTTCGGGCGTGATGCGCTTGGCTAGCACGTAATCGCGGTCAAGATAATTTTGTGCGGCCCAGATCGGCAGCGTGGCGATGCCGCGCCGGCTGGCGACCAGCTGCAGCATCGCCACCGTCAGTTCGGTGGTGCGGCGCGCCTGCGGCTTCACGCCGGCCGGCTTCAGCACCTGCCGCACCACGTCCAGCATGTCGTCCGGCACCGGGTAGGTGATCAGCGTGTCGCCGGCGAAATCTCCGGCCTCCAGGAAATCCCGCGCCGCCAGCGGGTGCTCGTGCGCCAGCAGCGCGACGATCTCGAAGCGGAACAACGGGTGGTAATCGACCGGCTCGTCGGCATCGACGTCGGAAACGATGGCGACGTCGGCACGGTGCTCGTGCAGCAGCCCGACCGGATCGGACTGGAAGCCCGACACGATGTCCAGCTCGACTTCCGGCCAGCGCCGGCGGAATGCGTCCATCGCCGGCATCAGCCAGTCGAAGCAGGTGTGGCATTCGACCGCAATGCGCAGCTGGCCGGCGGTGCCCTGCTGCAGGCGCGCCAGGTCGCGCTCGGCTTCCTCGACCTGCGGCAGCGCGGCGTCGGCCAGCCGCAGCAGCCGCTCGCCGGCCGGCGTGAAGCGCACCGGCACCGTCTTGCGCTCGAACAGCGCGACGCCGTGGTGCTCTTCCAGCTGCTTGATCTGGTGCGACAGCGCCGACTGCGTCAGATTCAGCAGCGTGGCGGCGCGCAGCAGGCTGCCGGCTTCGCGCAGCGCGACCAAGGTCTTCAGGTGGCGCAGTTCGAGGATCGAGGGCATTGGAAAGGGTGTGTATGAATGAAATTCAATATGGTTCTGAGAATTTATCGTTTGAATCATAATGCCCGCTGCCGCACCATGACAAGTCTCGCATCTTCGCTGGAGCAGTCATGGCAATCGCACACATCCTGGGTTTTCCGCGCATCGGCGCACAGCGCGAGCTGAAGTTCGCGCTCGAATCGTACTGGCGCGGCGACAGCGGCGAAGCGCAGTTGCGCGAGACCGGCCGCGCCTTGCGCGCGCGCCACTGGGCGGCACAGGCGGCAGCCGGGCTGGATTTCGTCACGGTTGGCGATTTCGCCTGGTACGACCAGGTGCTGAACACGCTGATGCTGCTGGGCGCGACGCCAACCCGCTTCGCGCTCGACGCGGCGCCGACATTGGCCGACTACTTCACGATGGCGCGCGGCAGCGAGCGCCACTTCGCGATGGAAATGACCAAGTGGTTCGATACCAACTACCACTACCTGGTGCCGGAATGGACGCCCGAGCTGGCCTTCGACGGCGGCGTCGACTGGCTGTTCGACGAGGTGGCGGAAGCGGCCGCGCTCGGCCACCGCGCCAAGGCGGTGCTGCTGGGACCGCTGTCGCTGCTGTACCTCGGCAAGATCAAGTTCGGGCTGGTGCACAAGCTGGAACTGCTGCCGCGCGTGCTGGCCGCCTACCGGCGCGTGCTGGAGCGGCTATCGGCGGCCGGGGTCGAATGGGTGCAGATCGACGAGCCGATCCTGGCGCTGGAGCTGGAGGCCGAATGGCGCGACGCCTTCGGCCCGGCCTACGCCGAGCTGGCGCCGGCGGCGCCGCCGATCCTGCTGGCCACCTATTTCGACGACGTGCGCGACCATGCAGGGCTGCTGCGCGCGCTGCCGGTGGCCGGCGTGCATCTCGACCTGGTGCGCGGCGCCGGCCAGCTCGATGCGTTCCTGGCCGACTGGCCTGAGGAGCGCGTGCTGTCGGCCGGCGTGGTCGACGGCCGCAACGTCTGGCGCGCCGACCTCGATCGCCTGCACCGCGTGCTGGTGCCGCTAGAGGCGCGGCTCGGCGAGCGGCTGTGGGTGGCGCCGAGTTGCTCGCTGCTGCATGTGCCGGTCGACCTGCAGCAGGAGCAGGGGCTGGACGCCGAACTGAAGGGCTGGCTGGCGTTTGCGGTGCAAAAGCTGGACGAAGTGGCGCTGCTGGCGCGTGCGCTGAATGGCGA
>JBAUJK010000178.1:0-10332 GCA_049683695.1 Burkholderiaceae bacterium | reverse complement strand
ATTGGGCAGATGGACGAGATGACGCAGCAGAATGCGGCGCTGGTGGAACAGGCGGCGGCGGCGGCGGAGAGCATGAAGGCGCAGGCGGTGCAGCTGGCGCAGGCAGTCAGCGTGTTCCGGCTGGAGGACGGTGCGGCGGCGTCGCTGGCTGCACCGGTGGTGACAGCGGCGCCGGCGCCTGCGGCCCGGGCGCTGCAGGCAGGCAAGGCGGTTGCGGCCCCGGTACGCGCGCCGCTGCAGCCGGCGGTGGTGGCCGGCCGCGATGACTGGGAAGAGTTCTAGGACGGTTCTTCGAGGTTCCGGCTGCGGGACGCTCGGCCTGGGCGCGGCATCGTGGTTCGGTCACTTGAACCAGGAGCAATGCGCATCACCCTTGACCGGCCTGCCCGGTCAAGGCTGCATCGGCGGAGCTCAAGTCGGCGCCTCCGTTAGCCGTTACCGGAAACGGTCAGGATGACGACGCCAGGCCTCGGGCCGGCTAGGGGGCAATATGGATATCGCGCGGATGGGAGTGACTATGTTACGTAAGGCCTTGCCCTGGATGTCCCTGCTTGCGCTGGCCGTGTTTGCCGGCGTCCTGGCCGCGATGCTGGCGACCTGGCTCGGCGGCGAGACGGTTGGCGCCGCGGTGCATGGAGCGGTCGCCGGCCCCATCGGGGCGCTGACGGTACTTCTGCTTGGCAAGCGGCTGGGAGCCGATGGAGCCCGCTTCGGTCACCGGATCGCGCAGCAGATCGATCACATCATGATCGGCGCCGCTGAAACCTCATTTTTCGTTGACGACCTCAAAAAGAAGATCGGGCAGGACGTCGTCACCGCCAGCGACATCGCCGCCAGCGCCGAGCAAAATGCCGCTGCCACCGAGCAGATCGCCGCCAATGCCGAACGCGCTGCCAAGGTGGCGCAGGAAGTACGCAGCGAAAGCGTGGCCGGCCGTGCCCAGGTGGACCGCGGTCTGGGCCAGATCGACGATGCCCGCCAGGATGCGCAGACGGCATCCCGCACGATGGCGCACCTGCAGGAAAAGGCCCGGCATATCCACGGCATTACCGAAACCATCAATGAAATCGCTGCGCGCACCAATCTGCTGGCGCTGAATGCGGCGATCGAGGCGGCGCGTGCCGGCGAGCACGGGCGCGGCTTCGCGGTGGTGGCGGGCGAGGTCCGGCAGTTGGCGCAGCGCACCAAGAGTGCCACCGACGACATCGGCGACATGGTGCGCGAGATCAACGAGGAAGCCGAGCGGGCCGCGGACGGCATGGCAGCGCTGACCGGCAAGGTGGCCGAAGCGGCGCAGAACGCCGGGCAGGTGCATGGCATCCTGGAGAACATCGAGCGCGCGGCGGCGGTATCGGAAGGTGCGATCGAGCAGATCGCCCATGCCGCGCGCGAACACGTGCGTACCGCGCGCGAGATCGCCGACGGAACGCTCGGCATCCGCGACGGCATGTTGCGCACCGATGCCGACCTGCCGCGCGCCGCCGCTTCGGCGGCAGTGCTGTCGCAGCGTGCGGAAGAGGTATTCGGTGCGATCGCCGAATTCAATATCCCGACTGCGCATGACGCGATCCGCTGTGCGGCACAAGCGGGGGCGGCGGAAGTGGCGCGCATCTTCAGCGAGGCGATCCGTACCGGCCAGATCAGCGAGGAAGCCCTGTTCGACCGCAGCTATACGCCAATCCCGAACACCAATCCGCAAAAGCACTCGACCCGCTTCGACCGCTTCACCGACCGCGTATTGCCGGCGCTGCAGGATGGCCTGCTGGCGAAGATGCCGCAGCTGGCCTATGCCGGCGCGGTCGACAACAATGGTTATTTCCCGACCCACAACCGGAAGTTCTCGCAGCCGCTGACCGGCAACTATGAGGTCGACCTGGTGAACAATCGTACCAAGCGCATCTTCGACGACCGCACCGGCCGCCGCTGCGGCGCTCATACCAAGCCGTTTCTGCTGCAGACCTACAAGCGCGATACCGGCGAGGTGATGCATGACCTGTCGGTGCCGATCTACGTTGGCGGCAGGCATTGGGGCGGCTTTCGGGTCGGCTACCGTTCCACGGTGGCGGAAAAGTCCGCGGCCTCCGCGGCCGGCAGCCGGGAAAAATTGCCGGCGGCGGTACCGAAGCAGGCATGAGAAACGCAGACTGCAGGCGCCAGATGGCCGACAATGGCGACCCGCGGGACAGTCCCGTACTGCATTTGACAGGAAGAACAGAAGATTGAACGCAGCAGTACGCAACAAATCCGACGGCGTCAAGGAATTCGAGTTCACCCAGCGCGATTTCGAGCGGGTGCGCAGCCTGATCCACCGTCATGCCGGCATCGCACTGGCACCCAGCAAGCAGGAAATGGTCTACAGCCGCCTGGCACGACGCCTGCGCGCGACCGGCATTTCCTCGTTTGCAGCCTACCTGGACGCATTGGAGGGTGCCGGCGGCGGCAGCGAACAGGAAGCCTTCGTCAATGCGCTGACCACCAACCTGACCTCGTTTTTTCGCGAAGCGCATCATTTCCCGATCCTGGCCGACCACCTGCGGCAGTTGCGCGAGCCGGTGTCGATCTGGTGCTGCGCCAGCTCTACCGGCGAAGAACCGTATTCGATCGCGATGACTTTGTGCGAAACGTATGGGACACTGACGCCGCCGGCCCGCATCCTGGCGACCGACATCGACACCCACGTGCTGGCGACTGCCGAGCGCGGCGTCTACCCGATGGAACGCATCGAGAAGCTGTCCCCGGAACGGCGGAAGCGCTTTTTCCTGAAGGGGACCGGGGCACAGAGCGGACTGGTGCGGGTACGCCCGGAGCTCGGCAAGCTGATCACATTCCGGCCATTGAACCTGCTGGCCGATCAGTGGCAGATTTCCGAGCCCTTCGATGCCCTTTTTTGCCGCAACGTGATGATTTATTTCGACAAGCCGACGCAGGCCAGGATTCTGTCCCGCTTCGCGCCGCTGATGAAGCCGCATGGCCTGTTGTTCGCCGGCCATTCGGAAAATTTTTCCTACGTGACGAACGCCTTCCGGCTGCGCGCCAAGACCGTCTACGAGCTGACCGCCAGGGCGGCGCCGGCTGCGCGCCTGGATGGGACGGGTGGGGCGTGATGAGTCAGGGCATCGAGGAAGAATTCGCCGACAACGTCTATTACGATCGCACTTTCGATCGCGACGCGGCCAAGATCCTGCCGGGTGAGTACTATTTCACCTGCAAGGACATGATGATCGTTACGGTGCTCGGTTCCTGCGTTGCGGCCTGCATCCGCGACGGCGTCACCGGCATCGGCGGCATGAACCATTTCATGCTGCCCTACGGCGGCGGTGACGCCGACAGCCCGGTGTCGGCGTCGATGCGTTACGGCACCTACGCGATGGAAGTGCTGATCAACGAGCTGCTGAAGGCCGGCGCCCGGCGCGAAAACCTGGAGGCCAAGGTGTTCGGCGGTGGCAACGTGCTGGCCGGCTTCGCGTCGATGAACGTCGGCGAGCGCAACGCGTCGTTCGTGCGCGAATACCTGCGTATCGAAAACATCCGCCTGCTGGCGGAGGACTTGAACGACGTCTATCCGCGCAAGGTGTATTTCTTTCCGCGCACCGGCCGCGTGCTGGTGAAAAAACTCAAGCAGCTGCACAACAACACGCTGGTCAACCGCGAACAGGATTACGCCAACCGCCTGCAGAGCACGCGGGTGGCGGGCGCCGTCGAACTGTTCTGAGCGGTCACCGTGCGTATGTCGTTTTCAAAAAGAACAATGTCATGAAAATCAAGGTTTTGATCGTCGACGATTCGGCGCTGATCCGCAGCGTCATGAAGGAAATCATCGGCAGCCAGCCGGACATGGAAGTGGTCGGCATCGCCCCCGATCCGCTGGTGGCGCGCGACCTGATCAAGCGCACCAATCCGGACGTGCTGACGCTGGACGTCGAAATGCCGAAGATGGATGGGCTCGATTTCCTGGAGCGGCTGATGCGGCTGCGGCCGATGCCGGTGCTGATGGTGTCGTCGCTGACCGAGCGCGGCTCGGAAATCACGCTGCGCGCGCTGGAACTGGGCGCAGTCGATTTCGTCACCAAGCCCAAGCTGTCGATCCAGAGCGGCATGCGCGACTACGCCGACATGATCGCCGACAAGATCCGGATCGCCGCCCGTGCCCAACTGCGCGCGCGTGCGCCGGCGCCGGCGGCCGGGGCCGGCGGCCATCTACCGATGGTCAGCAATCCGCTGACCAGTAGCGAAAAGTTGATCGTGATCGGCGCTTCCACCGGCGGCACCGAGGCGATCAAGAACTTCCTGGTGCAGATGCCGTCCGACAGCCCCGGCATCCTGATTACCCAGCACATGCCGGAAGGTTTCACGCGCTCGTTCGCGCGCCGGCTCGACAGCCTGTGCAAGATCGCGGTCAGCGAGGCCGCCGGCGACGAGCGCATCCTGCCAGGCCATGCCTATATCGCGCCCGGCAACGCCCACCTGTTGTTGGTGCGCAGCGGCGCCAACTATATGACCAAGCTCGACGCCGGTCCGGCGGTCAACCGGCACCGGCCTTCGGTCGACGTGCTGTTCGATTCGGTGGCGAGCTGCGCCGGCAAGAACGCGGTCGGCGTGATCCTGACCGGCATGGGCAAGGACGGGGCGCAGGGGATGCTGAAAATGAAGGAGGCGGGCGCCTGCAATTTCGCCCAGGACGAGGCCAGCTGCGTGGTGTTCGGCATGCCGCGCGAAGCGATCGCGGTCGGCGCCGTCCAGCATGTCGGCGCGCTGCAGGATCTGCCGGGCATGGTGCTCGATTATCTTGCCGCGCACAGCAGTCGCTCGCTCCGGGTTTAGCGCAATCTGGGTGATAATAGGCGCGCACGATCAAATCGCCGTTCCATGGCCGCCGGCATGCCGGTTCGTCGAACGAGTTTCATGCATCAATGGAGTCATTCATGGCGGGACCCAATACCAAATTTTTAGTGGTTGACGATTTTTCAACGATGCGCCGCATCGTCCGGAATCTGCTCAAGGAATTGGGCTACACCAACGTGGATGAAGCCGAAGACGGCGCAATGGCGCTGTCCAAGCTGCGCTCCGAGCATTTCGATTTCGTCATCTCGGACTGGAACATGCCGGTGATGGACGGCCTGACCATGCTGCAGACGATCCGCGCCGACGCCGCGCTGTCCAAGCTGCCGGTGCTGATGGTGACGGCCGAGGCCAAGAAGGAAAACATCATCGCCGCCGCCCAGGCGGGTGCCAGCGGCTACGTGGTCAAGCCGTTCACCGCCGCCACGCTGGATGAAAAGCTGGCGAAGATTTTCGAAAAAATGGAAAAGGCCGGCTGACACCGCGCCGCCCCAGCCACCTCCGATCGACCAACGCGCCGAACCGCACCATGCCCAACGCCGATTTCCTGGTCCGTGAACCTCTGCTCGACCCCAAACAACAGGTGCTCGGCTACGAGCTGGGCTGGCAACACGCCGGCAGCGAGCCCGGCCAGCCCGACGAGGCGGCGGCGCTGGCGCTGGCCGAGCTGGTCGCCGGCCAGCTGAACGATGAGGAAGCCGGCTGGCTGATGGGCGGCAGCCTGCTGTTCCTGCCGGCGCCGCCGGCCCTGTTGACGGCAGCGGTGCTGCAGGCGCTGCCGCCGCGCCACACGGTACTGGTGCTGATGGCCGCCGACCTGGCCGAGGGCGCGACGCTGGCAGCGGCCCGCGAGGCGCGCGAACAGGGTTACGGCATCGCGCTGCGCAACGTGAACTTCGCCGCGCTCGACAAGACGCTGCTGGCGCTGGCCACGCATGTCGAGGTGCGCTTCGATCCGGCCGACCTCGGCAGTCAGGCGCGCATCTATGGCGCACTGAAGCAGTCGTCGGTGCGGATGCTGGCGCGTGGCGTCGACACCTGGCAGCAGTACGATTCCTGCGCCGCACTCGGGCTGGACGCCTTCGTCGGCAAGCTGCACCTGACGCCGCGCCCGGGGCCCGGCACCAAGGGCCTGAACCCGGCGCAAACGGTGGTGCTGCAGCTGATGAACATGGTGCGGCAGAACGCCGACGTGCGCGAGCTGGAAGCGGTGTTGAAGCGCGACGCCGCGCTGTCGTTCAAGCTGCTGCGCTACATCAATTCGGCCGGCTTCGGCCATACCGCCGAGATCCAGTCGCTGCGCCACGCGGTGACACTGCTCGGCTATGCGCCGCTGTTCCGCTGGCTGTCGCTGCTGCTGGCCACCGCCAGCACCAGCGGCTATTCGCCGGTGCTGATGCAGACCGCGGTGGTGCGCGGCCGGCTAGCCGAGCTGCTGGGCGCGCCGGCGCTGCCGCGCGGCGAGGCGGAAAACCTGTTCGTGGCCGGGCTGTTTTCGCTGCTCGACCGCCTGCTCGGCATCCCGATGCAGGAAGTGCTGCAAAAGATGCAATTTTCCGAGGCGATGGCGCAGGCGCTGTTGACGCGCGACGGCGTCTACGGACCCTACCTGGCGCTGGCGGAAGCCTGCGAACTGAACGGCGCGCTGGCCGGCTCGCTGGCGGCGTCGCTGCAGATCGACGCCGAGGAAGTCAACCAGTCGCACCTGGCGGCGCTGGCATGGTCGCATACCCTGTCTCTGTAGTATCAATATACTGCTCGGAGTAATTTTCAAGCCGCAATGGCGGCGCTCGGGATAGGGCTGTTTTCGGCATACTCCCAAATCTTAGTTTTCTTCCAGATTTCTGCCGGCCGGGGTCGTGAGCGAACCCGGCCGTGGCTCCGTATCCGCCGCCGCTCCGCCGCAGTCCCGCTCCATTTCTGAAAAGACGCCCATTTCCACTGCTGTTCCGCCGATGGCGCACAGCCCGCTTCGCCAATAATCGATCCCAATGGGCTCATGGCGTCGCGTGGAACGCCGTCGGCCGTGACAGGAGTCGAAGGTGGCAGAAGAGAGCGATCTCGAAAAGACGGAACCAGCGTCCCCCCGGCGCCTCGAGCAGGCGCGCGAGGAGGGCGACGTTCCGCGTTCGCGCGAACTGGCCACCTGCACCATTCTTCTGGCCGCGGGCGGCGGCCTGTGGGTGTTCGGCGGCGGGCTGGTGCGCAGCCTGAACCAGACGCTGGCCGCCGGACTCGGTTTCCAGCGCACCCATGCCTATGACCCGGGCGCGCTGCTCGCACAGATCGGCAGCCATGCAGTGGACGTGCTGTTGGCCTTCGCGCCGATCGCCATCCTGCTGGTGATCGTGGCGCTGGCGTCGCCGCTACTGATCGGCGGCTGGCTGTTTTCCGCCAAGGCGCTGCAGCCGAAGTTCGGCAAGCTGAACCCGCTGAAGGGCCTGTCCAACATGGTGTCGGTGAACGCCGCGGTCGAACTGGGCAAGGCGATCGCCAAGACGCTCCTGGTCGGCGCAGTCGCCTGGTTGGTGGTCCGCCATCAGATCGACGCCATGCTCGGGCTCGGTGTCGAAAACGCGGATGACGGCATCGCGCATCTGGGGCGGCTACTGCTGACCGGCTTCATCGCGATCGTCAGCGCGCTGGTGCTGATCGCCGGCATCGATGCCCCGTTCCAGATGTGGCGCTACGCCAACAAGCTGAAGATGACGCGCCAGGAAGTGCGGCAGGAGTCGAAGGAATCCGAGGGCGACCCGCAGATCAAGGCCAGGATCCGCGCCCAGCAGCGCGAGATGGCGCGCCGTCGCATGATGGCCGACGTGCCGACCGCCGACGTCGTCGTCACCAACCCGACCCACTACGCGGTGGCGCTGAAATACGCCGACGGCAGCATGCGCGCACCGAAGGTGGTGGCCAAGGGCGCCGACGAAGTGGCGGCGAAGATCCGCGAGCTGGCCGCCGAGCACAACGTGCCGCTGCTGGAAGCGCCGCCGCTGGCGCGCGCGCTGCACCGGCATACCGAAATCGGCGACGAAATCCCGGAAGCGTTGTACACGGCGGTGGCCGAAGTGCTGGCCTACGTGTTCCAGCTGCGCGCCTACAAGAAGCAGGGCGGCAAGCCGCCGCACGAGCCGGCCGACCTCGACGTGCCGCCCGAGCTGGATCCGGCCAACGCGCCGGCTGAACCGGGAGCGGCGGCATGAACAGCCTGCGTCTGCCGGCCTGGTTGACCGGCCCGGGATCGCGTGCGCTGGCGGCGCCGATCCTGATCGTCATGATGCTGTCGATGATGGTGCTGCCGCTGCCGGCATTCGCGCTCGACATCTTCTTCAGCTTCAACATCGCGCTGTCGATCATCGTGCTGCTGACCAGCCTGTACACGGTCAAGCCGCTCGATTTCATGGTGTTCCCGACCGTGCTGCTGGTGTCGACGATGCTGCGGCTGTCGCTGAACGTCGCCTCCACCCGCGTGGTGCTGACCGAAGGCCACAGCGGCCCGGACGCCGCCGGCAAGGTGATCGAAGCCTTCGGCCACTTCCTGATCGGCGGCAACTACACGGTCGGCATCGTGGTGTTCGTGATCCTGACCATCATCAACTTCATGGTCGTGACCAAGGGCGCCGGCCGCATCGCCGAAGTCGGCGCGCGTTTCGCGCTGGACGCAATGCCGGGCAAGCAGATGGCGATCGACGCCGACCTCAACGCCGGCCTGATCGGCGAGCAGGAAGCGCGCCACCGGCGCCAGGAAGTCGGCCAGGAAGCCGAGTTCTACGGCGCCATGGACGGTGCCTCCAAGTATGTACGCGGCGACGCCATCGCCGGCATCATCATCACCGTGGTCAACATCGTCGGCGGGCTGGTGGTCGGCATGGTCCAGCACGACCTGGCGTTCGATGCCGCGCTGAAGAACTACACGCTGCTGGCGATCGGCGACGGCCTGGTGGCGCAGATCCCGTCGCTGATCATTTCCACCGCGGCCGGCGTGGTGGTGTCGCGCGTCGCCAGCGAGCAGGACATCGGCGGCCAGCTGGTCGGCCAGCTGCTGGCCAAGCCGCAGGTGCTGTACATCACCGCCGCCATCGTCGGCGGCATGGGCATCATTCCCGGCATGCCGCACGTCGCCTTCCTGCTGCTGGCCGGGGTGCTGGGAGGCGCCGGCTACGCGCTGTCGCAGCGTGCCGCCAAGGCGGCGCAGGCGGCGCCGGAACCGGCCGCTGCGGTGACGGCTCCGGAAGTCGAAGAAGCGACCTGGCAGGACATCCTGCCGGTCGACACGCTCGGACTGGAAGTCGGCTATCGGCTGATCCCGTTGGTGGACAAGGGCCAGGGCGGTGAGCTACTGCGCCGGATCAAGGGCATCCGCAAGAAGTTCGCGCAGGAGGTCGGCTTCCTGTCGCCGCCGGTGCACATCCGCGACAACCTGGAGCTGAAGCCGTCGGCCTACCGTATCACGCTGAAGGGCGTCGAGGTCGGCAGCGGCGAAGCGCAGGCCGGTCAGTTCCTGGCGATCAATCCCGGTATGGTCAGCGGCGCCCTGCCGGGCCCGGCCACCAGCGATCCGGCCTTCGGCCTGCCGGCCGTCTGGATCGACGGCGCGCTGCGCGAGCAGGCGCAGACCATGGGCTATACCGTGGTCGATGCCGGCACCGTGGTCGCCACCCACCTGAACCACCTGATCACGACCCACGCCGCCGATCTGCTGGGGCGGCAGGAAGTGCAGCAGCTGCTGGACCACATCGGCAAGGAAGCGCCAAAGCTGGTCGAGGACCTGGTGCCGAAGCTGCTGCCGCTGGCGACGATGCAGAAGGTGCTGCAGAACCTGCTGGCCGAAGGCGTGCACATCCGCGACATGCGCACCATCGCCGAGACGCTGGCCGAGCAGGCGCTGCGCACGCAGGACCCGAACGAGCTGACCGCGGCGGTGCGGGTGGCGCTCGGCCCGGCGATCGTCCAGCAGATTTTCCCGGCGCCGGGCGAGCTGTCGGTGATGGCGCTCGACAACCGGCTCGAACGGCTGCTGATGCAGGCGCTGCAGGCCAGCGGTGCCGACGGCGCCGGCATCGAGCCGGGGCTGGCCGACACGCTGGCGCAGCAGGCCGAACACGCGACGCGCCAGCAGGAGCAGCTCGGCCTGCCGCCGGTGCTGCTGGTGCCGGCGCCGCTGCGCACGCTGCTGGCGCGCTTCCTGCGCCGTGCGCTACCGCAGCTGAAAGTGCTGTCGCACGCCGAACTGCCCGATTCCAAGACCATTAGAGTGACCAGCCTGATTGGAGGCCAAGCATGAACGTCAAGAAATTCCTCGCCCCGTCGTCCCGCGAAGCCCTGCGCCAGGTGCGCGACGCGATCGGACCGGAGGCGGTGATCCTGTCCAACCGCCGGGTCGAGGACGGCGTCGAGATCCTGGCGCTGGCGCACGACGACATCGCCTCGCTGGCGGCGCCGGTGCAGGAAGCGGTGGCCGCGCCGATGCCGGCTTTCGCCGCCGAGTTGCCG
>JBAUJK010000177.1:0-2967 GCA_049683695.1 Burkholderiaceae bacterium | reverse complement strand
GCGGCGCGCGCCGCCAGGATCAGGTCCGGACGCTTGGCGGCAGTCGCCGCCAGCGCCTGCCGACGACGCCATTTTACAATTTCGGCATGGTGTCCGCCAAGCAGCACCGCCGGCACCGCCATCCCTTCATATTCTTCCGGCCGCGTGTAATGCGGGTAATCCAGCAGGCCGTTGACGAAGCTGTCTTCCTGCGCCGAAGCATCGTCGTGCAGCACGCCCGGCAATTGCCGGATCACCGCGTCCATCAGCACCATCGCCGGCAATTCGCCGCCGGACAGCACGAAATCGCCGAGGCTGATTTCCTCGTCGACGCAGCGCTCCAGGAGGCGCTGGTCGATCGCCTCGTAGCGGCCGCACAGCAATACCAGCCCCGGCTCGGCGGTCAGTTGCATCACGCGCCGGTGCGTCAGCGGCTGCCCCTGCGGCGACAAATAGATCACTCGCGGCGTCGGCAATCCGGCTTGCCGCTGGCGCTCCCGGGCGGCACCGATCGCCGCTTCCAGCGGCCGCGCCAGCATCACCATGCCGGGCCCGCCGCCATACGGCCGGTCGTCCACCGTGCGGTGCCGGTCGCTGGTGAAATCGCGCGGATTCCACAGCACCAGCCCGCATTTCTGCTGCTCGAAGGCACGCCGGCTGATACCCGATTCGCGCAAGGCGGCGAACATCTCGGGAAACAGCGTGACGACGTCGAATTGCATCCCGCCTCCCTGTTTGCGCGCGCAAGAATCAGTAATCGCGGCCCCAATCGGCGGTAATTTTCCGGCCCGGCTGATCGACCGCGACGATGAAGTGCGCGACGAACGGGATCAGCAACTCCGCCGCTTCCGGCTCGCCTTCGGTCGCGGCCGGCGCCACCCGCAGGATCGGATGCGCGCCGTTGTCCATCAGGCCGACCACGCGGCCAAGCGGTTCCTGCTGCAGGTTCTCCACTTCGAGCCCGATCAGGTCGCACCAGTAAAACTCGTCCGGCGCCAGCGCCGGGAAGTGGCTGCGCCGCATGCTGACCACGGCGCCCTTCAGCGCCTGCGCGGCATCGCGGTCCGCCACGCCCATCAATTGCGCCACCAGTTCGGCGCCCTGCCGCCTGACCTGCAGCACCCGGACATCCTGCGGCTGTGGCTTGTCCAGCCACCAGGTCTTGCCTTCCAGCAGCGCATCGGCATCGGCCGAATACGGGTGAATCCTGACCCAGCCGACTACGCCATAGGCGCCGCTGATGTGACCGACCGGGATCAGATCATCGGGAACCGGAATTCCCGCGACGGAAAGCGGCAAGCCGGGCTCCGTTCAGGAAATCAGGCAGTCTGTTTCTTGCCGTTTTGCGCGACCAGGCGCGCCACCGTCGGCGACAGCTGGGCGCCGGCGTTCTGCCAGTGGCTCAGGCGGTCCTGGGCGATGCGCAGGCTTTCTTCGGCGCCGGAAGCGACCGGATTGTAGAAGCCGATGCGTTCGATGAAGCGGCCATCGCGGCGGCTGCGCGCATCAGTGGCGATGATGTTGAAGAACGGACGCTTCTTGGCGCCGCCACGGGAAAGACGAATAACGACCATAATGTTTCCAGTAAGTGTGTTCGAACACGGAAAAAGCCGCAGATTATAGCTTGTATTTGCCATTTTTCGCAACTTGGCGCGCCCAATGGCAAGCTAGGGGACTGTCGACCGGCGCCGCGATCAAACCGATACTCCACGGTGCATTTTTCATGTGGCGCCAAAACAGGGCGGGATTGCCCTATTTCGTGGCATACTCCTGCCTCCGTCCTGTTTTTGGAAGACCGATGCGGCACAAGAACAAAACCCTGGCAACCTTCCTCGCACTCGTGGCCGGCAGCCTCGGCGCGCACCGCTTCTATCTGCGTGGCGGCGGCGACCTGTGGGGCTGGCTGCACCTGGCCAGCGTGCCGCTGTCGGCGGCGTTATGGGCAGCGCTGCCGGACCAGCCGCTGCTGTTCGTCGGCGCGCCGTGGGTAGTGTCGGCGCTGGTCGGGGAGCTGGAGGCGCTGGTCATCGGCCTGACGCCGGATGCGCGCTGGGATGAAAACCATAACCAGGGTTCCGGGCGGCAATCGAGATCGCGCTGGCTGCTGGTCCTGCTGCTGATACTGGCATTGAGCGCGGGCGTGATGGGCTTGCTGGCCGCCATCGCCCGCACCTTCGATTTGCTGCTGACCGGCGGTGCCTATGGTTGACAGAAGCAAACGCTCGCTTATGCGCTGATGCGCCGTATCCGTGCGATTTATTACGATAGATCAATAATCGCATCCCCTCATTCGGCAAAATGTTCGGAAATCGGCGCAATCAACCACTGAGGGCACTATGGCACACCACCTGCTGGAGCAACGGGAATATAACCCGGACCATCTGCTGGAAGCACTGATTCAGAGGCTGCACCTGAAGAACGATGCGGCATTGTCGCGGGCGCTGGAGGTGGCGCCGCCGGTGATCAGCAAGATTCGCCATCGCCGCCTGCCGGTCGGTGCGTCGCTGTTGATCCGGATGCACGAGGTCAGCGAACTGAGCATCGAGGAATTGCGTGAACTGATGGGCGACCGGCGCGGCAAATACCGCATCAGCGAACAGCAGTTCAAGCCGAAGCCGGCACCGGCGCCGGCCGACAATTCGCAAACGGCGTAAGGCCCGGCGGCCGGCACTGGTGTACCGGCCGCCGCCGCGTCAGAACTGCTCTTCGTCCAGCGCCATCACGCTGGCGCCGCCGTCGACGATGGCGGCGCTGTAGCCGGGCGCCTGCGTCAGCAGGTGATCGGCAAAAAAGCGTGCGGTAGCGATCTTGGCGCGCAGGAATTCGGCATCGCCCTCTCCCGCCTTCAGCCTGCGCTCGGCCGCCAGCGCTGCACGCGCCATCTGCCAGCCGCCCAACGCGATCCCCGCCAGCTTCAAGTACGGCACGCTGCCGGCGAATACCGCCTTCACATCCGCCTTGAGATTGGCCGTCACATAGTCGACGACC
>JBAUJK010000176.1:0-9979 GCA_049683695.1 Burkholderiaceae bacterium | reverse complement strand
CCTGGCGCAGCGCCAGTCCGCGCGCGCCGCCGTTGATCGCACGGTAGGCGCGCTCGGCCTGGGCGATCTGGGCGTCCGACGGCCGGGTGCGCACCGACATGTAGCCGACCGCGCGCCCCGCCTCCTTGATCGGCGTGACGTTGGCCAGCACCCAGTAGTAGCCGCCATGCTTGCGCCGGTTCTTGATGACGCCGGTCCAGGGCAGGCCGCTTTTCAGCGTCCGCCACAGGTCGGCGAAGGCGGCGGCCGGCATGTCCGGATGGCGCACGATGTTCTGCGGCGCGCCCAGCAATTCCTCTTCGGTGAACTGGCTGGCGTCGAGAAATCCATGGTTGACGTAGGTGATGTTGCCCTGGAGATCGGTTTTCGAAACGATCGACTGGTCGGGACCGAGCCGATATTCGTCGGCGGTAACCGGCAAATTGACACGCATGCGGGGGTTCCGTTTGAAAGAAAGAAAAGGCGGCGCCTGCGTTATCATGTTGCCGCAAAGAAAGTGCAACACGATACAGGATTTGCCGCCGATTCGCCATATTGCAAGTAGGGTTTTACCCGAGCCGGACCGTTCGATTTTTCAGGGCATTCATGCGACCACATTTCAGAATAAGAACTGTTGCCGTGCTGCTGCTGACGCTATGGCTGGCGGCCTGCGGCGGCGATTCCGGCAGTGGCCGACTGGCGCCGGATCAATTGACGCTCGAACAGAAGATCGGGCAGATGGTGATGATGGGCTTTGCCGGCACCCGGCCGGACGATCCGGCGGTGCGGCAGGCGCTGCAGCAGATCGAACAGGGGCGGCTGGGCGGCATCGCGTTCTACCGCTACAACATCGAGGGCCCGCAGCAGACGCGCGAGCTGAACGCCGCGTTCCAGCGTGCCAATCCGCTGTCCTTGCCGCTGCTGATCGCGCTCGACCAGGAGGGTGGGCTGGTGCAACGGCTGCGCGCCTCGAACGGCTTCGCCGATACGCCCTCGGCGGAAGAGGTGGCGGCAACGCAGACGCCGCAGCAGGCTTTCATCACCTACCGGACGATGGCGGACATGATCCGCCGCGCCGGATTCACGCTGAACATGGGGCCGGTGGTCGACCTGCGCGGCGCGCCGGCGCCGGTGTCGCCGGTGATCGGGCAGTTGCGGCGCAGTTTTTCGGACGACCCGGCCACCGTAGTGCGCTATGCCGAAGCCTTCATCGATGCGCATCATGCCGCCGGCGTGCTGACGTCGATCAAGCACTATCCCGGCCACGGTATGGCGACGGCCGACAGCCACCGCGGCATGGTCGACATCACCGATACCTACCAGGCGCGCGAGCGGATCCCGTTCCGCGCGCTGATCGCCTCCGGCCGCGCCGACGCCATCATGGGCGCGCACCTGATCGACCGCCAGGTCGATGCCGACAACCCGGTCACGCTGTCGGCCCGCTACCTGCCGCAGCGGCTGCGCGGCGAGGACGGCTTCGACGGCGTGGTCGTCACCGACGATCTGTGCATGGGAGCAATCCTGCAGTACTACACGCTGGAGCAGATCGTGGTCCGGGCGATCGATGCCGGCAACGACGTCCTAGTGTTTTCCAACAACCCGGCGGCGGCGCAGGGAGTGCCGGATTTTCAGCCGCAGTACGACATCGGCGAGCGCGTGATCGCGATCGTATTGCGCGCGCTGGCCGACGGCCGCTTGCGGCAGGAGCAGATCGAGAACGCCTGGCGCCGCATCGTCGCCATGCGCGCGCGCCTGCCCGAACCGCGAATTTGAGGGGGTATATCGAAATCCCGCCCGTTCAGCGTGCGGGATTGGGGTGAATGCCTGGGAGTATCTGGTTTTAGCCTGGCTGTTGCGGCGGCCGGCCGAACAGGTGGGTATAGGTCGGATAGAACGAGCAGTACATGATCACCGTCAGCACGATCGACAGCGGCAGCAGGATCAGCACGGTGACGATCGCCTTTTCGAACAGCAGCGCCGACACCAGGCTGACCATCACCGGCAGCAGCACGCCGAGCGCGATCCACGCCAGCCCGTAGACCAGAAAGGCGCGACCCTGGCGCCAGACCGCGAAGAAGCTGAAGAAGATCGCCTTGCCGACGCTCATGTCTTGCCAGGCGATCAGCGGCGCCGCGTACCAGAACGCCATCGCCGCCGGCGTGTAGAAGAGCGCCGCCAGCAGCATCGCCAGCGTCAGGTTGGAATCGCGCACGGTGTCGGCATCCAGCGCTCCCTGGCCGGACAGCGCCTGCCAGAACACGCCGCCGTCGGCCAGCGCCGACGCCATCACCGCCACCACCGCCGCCAGCAGGTAGATCGCGCCCAGCATCAGCAGGCGGTTGCGCGCCGGCGAGCGGAAGCCGGTCAACAACAAGTTCGGGAATACCCGTTTGCCCTGTTCGATCTGTGCGCAGGCTTGCAAAAAGCCGATCGAAAACACCGGTACCAAGAACAGCGGCAGCACCTGGCCTAGGAGCGGCACCAGCCCGACCACCAGCATCGCGAACATGTAGGCCATGAACAGCGTCGACATTTCGGCCGGCTGCTTGCGAAACAGCGCGAAGCCTTCCTTGACCCAGAGCCAGCCGGTCTTTGCGGGGAGCTTTTCCATCGTGGGCGAACAGTCGATCAGTAGAGGGCCGGCGCATGCGCGATGCGCTGGCGCAGGATGCGTTCGAAATGGCCGGGGTCGTGCGGCGTCAGCATTTCCGCTTCGCGCGGCAGGTAAAAATCATACAGCCGCGACAGCCAGAAGCGCAGCGCGCCGGCGCGCAGCATCGGCTGCCATGCTTCGCGCTCGTCGGCGGAGAAGGGCCGCACCGCGTGATAGGCGGCCAGCATCGCCTGCAGGCGCGCCTCGTCGAGCGCGCCGCTGGCCAGGTCGATGCACCAGTCGTTGACGGTCACCGCGAGGTCGAACAGCCAGGTGTCGCAGCCGGCGAAATAGAAATCGAAGAAGCCGGTCAGGCGGTCGCCGTCGAACATCACGTTGTTGCGGAACAGGTCGGCGTGCACCGGCCCGCGCGGCAGCCGATGATAGGCGGCGCTGCTGGCGAAGGCTTCCTGGAAATGGATTTCGGCGCGCAACAGGCGCTGGCGCTCCTCGTCCAGGAACGGCAGCACCGCCGGCAGCGTCTCGTGCCACCACGCCAGGCCACGCAGGTTCGGCTGCTGCAGCGGGAAATCCTGCGCCGCCAGATGCGCGCGCGCCAGCATCGCGCCGACCTGGGCGCAATGCGCGGCGTTTGGCTCGGTCAGGCAATGGCCTTCCAGCTTGCCGACGATCGCGGCCGGCTTGCCGTGCAGCCTGTGCAGGATCTCGCCGCGCCGGTTGGCGACCGGCGCCGGCACCAGCACGTCGCGCGCGGCCAGATGGCGCATCAGCTCCAGGTAGAACGGCAGCTGCTCGAAGCTGAGCTTTTCGAAGATGGTGAGCACGTATTCGCCGCGCTCGGTGCTGAGGAAGAAGTTGCTGTTTTCGATGCCGGAGGCGATGCCGCGGAGATCGAGGGCTTTCCCGAGCGGGAATTGGGTGATCCAGTCACTGAGGTCAGCCAGGCTGACCGGAGTAAATACTGCCATGGGCCAAGAGGGAAAAAACGGCGTCAGCCGGGAACGTCGGGATAGGCGGGCGCGGCGGCGCGCTTCATTTGGCCGGTGGCTGTGGCGTGTTGGGCGCCTGCTCCGGCTGGGTCTGGTTCTTTTGCGGTTTCATGTCGAATTCCAGCACCTGCCATTGCGAGCCGCGCATCGGCGAACTTTCGACGTCACCCGGCAGCGCGCTGCCAGACTGCTCGTTCGGCTTCAGGTAATAGGTGCTGCCGCCGCTTTGCACCTTCACTTCGGTGACCTTGCCCTGCTTTTTGGTTTGCGTGATCGGCTCTTCGCTAACGCCCGGCTTGCGGATCGTGATCTCCGGTGCCTCGCCTTCCTCCAGCTTCTGGGTCTGCGGCGGCGGCGGCGGTGCCTGGTCGGCCGCCTGTGCCACGATCGTCAGCGGCAGGAAACAGGCGGCGATGCACACGCTGACGAAGGACCGGAGGCTGAGGGTGTGCATGGTGGGCGGCTCGGAAAGAAAGGGCTTGAAAAAACCAACGCAAAACGCCTATGCGGCAGGATAGCTATTGTAGCAAACCGGCGTTGCCGGCGGCGCTACAGGAACACGCCGGTCTGGCGCTCGACGTCGGTCGGTTCGGCCGGCTCCTGGTAGAAATCGATGATCGCGTTCAGGATGTTGACCGGCTCGTCGATCACCTTGAACAGCTCCAGGTCGGCCGGCGCGATCATGCCGTTGCCGGCCAGCGCCTGTCGCATCCATTGCACCAGTCCGCTCCAGAACGAGGTGCCGACCAGGATCACCGGGATACGGCGCGATTTCCCGGTCTGGATCAGCACCAGCACCTCGGTCAGTTCGTCCAGCGTGCCGTAGCCGCCTGGCAGCACGACATAGGCGTCGGCGTACTTGACGAATGCCACCTTGCGCGCGAAGAAATGGCGGAACGACAGCGAAATGTCCTGGAATGCATTGCTGGCCTGCTCGTGCGGCAGTTCGATGTTCAGTCCGACCGACGATGAGAGCCCCTCGTAGGCGCCGCGGTTGGCCGCTTCCATGATGCCGGGGCCGCCGCCGGAGATCACCGCGAAGCCGGCATCCGACAGCCGGCGCGCGATGTCGATCGCCAGCGCGTAGTACGGATCGCCCTCGTGCAGGCGGGCCGAGCCGAACATCGACACCGCCGGCCGCAGCTCCGACAGGCGCTCGGTGGTGTCGATAAACTCTGCCATAATCGTCAGCATATTCCACGATTCGCGCGCCTTCTTCGTCGTCGCGCGTTCCACATCGATCACCTGCCGCAGCCGCGGCACGTTCTTGCCATTGATTTCCATATGCAAAAAACCCTGTTGCTCGTTGACGGTTCCAGTTATCTGTACCGGGCCTTCCATGCGTTGCCCGACCTGCGCAGTCCGGATGGCGCGCCGACCGGCGCCATGTACGGCATCATCGCGATGCTGCGCCGCCTGCGGCAGGACTACGCGGCAGCATACATGGCCTGCGTCTTCGACGCCAAGGGCAAGACCTTCCGCGACGACCTCTACCCCGAGTACAAGGCGCAGCGCAAGGCGATGCCGGAAGACCTGGCGCGGCAGGTCGAGCCGATCCTTGAGGCGGTGCGGGCGATGGGCTGGCCGATCCTGATGGTGGACGGCATCGAGGCCGACGACGTAATCGGCACGCTGGCGGTGCAGGCGACGGCGCAAGGGATGCAGACCGTGATCTCGACCGGCGACAAGGATCTGGCGCAGCTGGTCGACGACCATGTCACGCTGGTCAACACGATGAACAATGAAACGCTCGATCGCGCCGGCGTGGTCACCAAGTTCGGCGTGCCGCCGGAGCGCATCGTCGACTACCTGACGCTGGTCGGCGACAGCGTCGACAATGTGCCAGGCGTGGCCAAGGTCGGTCCGAAGACGGCGGTCAAGTGGCTGACGCAATACGGCGATCTGGATGGCGTGATCGCCAATGCCGACGCCATCGGCGGCGCGGTCGGCGCCAACCTGCGGGCGGCGCTCGACTGGATCCCGCAGGCCAAGGTGCTGGTCACGATCAAGACCGACTGCGACCTGTCGGCGTGGATGGAATCGATTCCCGCATCGCTGACGCACACGCCGGAAGACCGCGACGCGATGCTGGCGTTCTACCAGCGCCACGGCTTCAAGACCTGGCTGCGCGAA
Organism: Burkholderiaceae bacterium; assembly: GCA_049683695.1. Classification (GTDB taxonomy): domain Bacteria; phylum Pseudomonadota; class Gammaproteobacteria; order Burkholderiales; family Burkholderiaceae_D; genus DATJCV01. Next base: position 4,264 of record JBAUJK010000176.1, on the reverse strand, counting down.
CTGACCGCCGCCATCGAAGCGGGTGCCGAGCGGCAGGGCGCGCCGGCGGCCGAGACGGCGGCGCCGGAGCCGGTCGCCGCGCATTACGAGACGGTGCTGAGCGAAGAGCAGCTGGAGAAATGGCTGCGCCGCATCGACGCCGCGCCGTTGACCGCGCTCGATACCGAAACCACCTCGCTGGATCCGATGGTGGCGCGGCTGGTCGGCCTCTCGCTGTCGTGCGAACCGGGCGTGGCGGCCTACGTTCCGCTGGCGCACCGCTACCCGGACGCACCGCCGCAGCTGCCGCTGGAGAGGGTGCTGGAGCGCCTGAAGCCATGGCTGGAAGATCCGGCCAAGCCGAAGCTCGGGCAGAACCTCAAGTACGACAGCCACGTGCTGGCCAACCACGGCATCGCGCTGGCCGGCATCGCGCACGACACGCTGCTGCAGTCCTACGTGCTGGAGTCGCACAGGCGGCACGACATGGACAGCCTGGCGCTGCGCCACCTGAACCGCAAGACCACCACCTTCGAGGAAGTGTGCGGCAAGGGCGTCGGCCAGATCTGCTTCGACGCGGTCGAGATCGGCCGCGCCACCGAATACGCGGCAGAGGATGCCGACATCACGCTGCAGCTGCACCATGTGCTGTGGCCGCGGGTCGAGGCCAGCGACAAGCTGCGGCGCATCTACCAGCAGATTGAACTGCCGACCTCGGTGGTGCTGCAGAAGATGGAGCGCAACGGCGTGCTGATCGACGGCGCGCTGCTGGCCGCGCAATCGGCCGAACTGGGCCGGCGCATGCTGGAGATCGAGCAGCAGGCGTATGAGCTGGCCGGGCAGCCGTTCAACCTGAATTCGCCGAAGCAGATCGGCGAAATCTTTTTCGGCAAGCTGCAACTGCCGGTCTTGAAGAAGACGCCGTCCGGCACGCCGTCGACCGACGAGGAAGTGCTGCAAAAGCTGGCCCAGGATTATCCGCTGCCGAAGGTCCTGCTCGACTACCGCGGCCTGGCCAAGCTGAAGTCGACCTATACCGACAAGCTGCCGAAGATGGTCGACGCCCGCACCGGCCGCGTGCACACCAACTATGGCCAGGCGATTGCGGTCACCGGCCGGCTGGCCTCGAACGATCCGAACCTGCAGAACATCCCGATCCGCACCGCCGAAGGGCGCCGCATCCGCGAGGCTTTCGTCGCGCCGGCGGGAAGCGTGATCGTATCGGCCGACTATTCGCAGATCGAACTGCGCATCATGGCGCACCTGTCGGAAGATCCGCAGATGCTGCGCGCCTTCGCCGACGGCGAGGACATCCACCGCGCCACCGCTGCCGAAATCTTCAGCGTGCCGCCGGACGGCGTCAGCAGCGAGCAGCGGCGCTACGCCAAGGTGATCAACTTCGGCCTGATGTACGGCATGAGCGCGTTCGGCCTGGCCGGCAACCTCGGCATCGAGCGCGCGGCGGCCCAGATGTATATGGACAGGTATTTCCAGCGCTTCGCCGGCGTCAAGCAATTCATGGACATGATGCGCGCCAAGGCCAAGGAGCAGGGCTATGTCGAAACCGTGTTCGGCCGCCGCCTGTGGCTGCCGGAAATCAATTCGCCGAACGGCCCGCGCCGCCAGGCCGCCGAGCGCGCCGCGATCAACGCGCCGATGCAGGGCACCGCGGCCGACCTGATCAAGCTGGCGATGATCGCGGTACAGGGCTGGATCGAAGGCGAGCGACTGCAGGCCAAGATGGTGATGCAGGTGCACGACGAGCTGGTGCTGGAAGTGCCGCAAGCGGAGCTGGAGCGCGTGCGGACCGAGCTGCCGCGGCTGATGGCGGGCGTGGCCGAACTGCGGGTGCCGCTGATCGCCGAGGTCGGCGTCGGCGCCAACTGGGACCAGGCCCACTGAGTCCGCGCCCGGCGCGCGCGCCATGATCTGCATCCAATACGCGTTCGGCGCCAGCGCGTATTCTGGGAGTAATCGCGCGCCGCATTCGAGGAGCATTGCCATGACCCAGATCAGCGAAGAACTCGATGTACTGACCAGAACGCCATTGTCCGACGGCATCGGCCGCCGCCGCTTCCTGCAGACCGCGCTCGGCACAGGCTTCGCCGCCGCCGTGCTGCCGGTGCAGGCGCAGCACGTGATCCATACCGACACCGCCGGCCTGACCGCCGGCCCGGTCACGCTGACGGTCGGCGGCCAGAGCGTGCCGGTGTACCGCGCGCAGCCGGCCGGCGGCAAGAACCTGCCGGTGATCCTGGTGGTGTCGGAAGTCTTCGGCGTACACGAGCACATCGCCGACATCGCCCGCCGCTTCGCCAAGCAGGGCTATCTGGCGCTGGCGCCGGAACTGTTCGTGCGCCAGGGCGACGCTCACAACGCGCCGTCGATCCCGGACCTGATGAAGAACATCATCTCCAAGGTGCCGGATGCGCAGGTGATGGGCGACCTCGACGCCTGCGTCGCCTGGGCCGGCGAGAACGGCGGCGACACCGGCCGCCTCGGCATCACCGGCTTTTGCTGGGGTGGACGGATCGTCTGGATGTATTGCGCGCACAATCCGAAGGTCAAGGCCGGCGTCGCCTGGTACGGCCGCCTGGTCGGCGACAAGACCGCGCTGACGCCGCAGAATCCGATCGACATCGCGCCGACGCTGAAGACGCCGGTGCTCGGCCTGTACGGCGGCAAGGACAGCAGCATCCCGCAGTCCACCATCGAGCAGATGAAGCAGGCGCTGGCCAAGGCCGGGAACCCGTCCGAATTCGTCGTCTACCCGGACGCCGGCCACGCCTTCAACGCCGACTATCGCCCCAGCTATGTCGAAGCCGATGCCAAGGATGGCTGGCAGCGCGCGCTGGCGTGGTTCAAGGGGCACGGAGTGGCGTGATACCGGCGGCCGGCCGGTTGTCGGTCGTGCCAGATACTCCCAGGAATAAACCCTTGTCGCGGGCGTAAAACGGGCAAGATATCGGCATACTCCCGCGCTCTCCGGTCAATGTACGAGCGGGTGCCGGTTCAACGCCAACTCCGTGCGCGCGCTGTCGCGCTGGTACCAGCGATGTGCCGGCCATGTCGGGCCGGCAGTTTCGACTAGTCCGTTCCTGGTGGAGCCCGCTTTTAATCCGGCATGGCCTGTCCGCGTGACGGGCACAAGCCTGGCAGCGATGCCTGCGTCACCGTGGCCGGCGCCAGGCGGCGCGTGATCCTTGCCAGCGCCGCGCGCACGCCGCCGCATGATGGCAGGGCCGGTGTCCGCCGCAGTTCAATACTGACATCCTGTTCCGCCTCGACCACAGTGAAGCGACCCGGGCTGACGACGAAGCGATCGCCGGCCAACAAGAAATAATCATCCGGGCTGCCTTCCACCGTCAACCAGACGCGGCCGCCGTGAATGCGTAGCTCCTGCGCGCTGCCGGCGATGCCGGAGACGACCTGGCCGGACGACAGGGCAAACTTCCTGTTTGTGAATAGATTTCCCATTTTCGTATGCTCCCGCGAAGCGTAAAGGATGTCGTTGCGCCTTTCGGGTATTCGATAAACCCCTATCGCGCAAAAGAAGTTTAGTGCTTGCTGAACCATTGTCTAAACGATATATTTTTGATTTCATTGTTAATTACATTCACATATGAGCGAGTTTCGCCGCCTGCCCAATCTGGCCGCGTTGCGAGCCTTTGAGGCCGCCGCGCGGCACGCGAATTTTTCGCGCGCGGCAGAGGAAATCCATGTCACGCACGGCGCGATCAGCCACCAGGTGCGGGCGCTGGAGGAAGAGCTGGGCGTCGCGCTGTTCGTCCGCCACGGCAAGCGCATCGCGATCACGCCGGAAGGCGAGCGCTTCGCGGCGACGCTGCGCAAGGCGCTCGGCGACATCGCGGCGGCGGCCGAGGCAGTGCGCGCCGGCGCCAGGCAGCAGCGGGTGACCGTCAGTGTGCTGCCGGCGCTGGCGGCACGCTGGCTGTCGCCGCGCCTGGGCCGCTTCATCGAACGGCACCCGGAACTGGAAGTGATGCTGCAGTCGAGCAATCAGCTCACCGACTTCGCGCGCGAGCAGGTCGATATCGCCATCCGTTTCGGCAGCGGCCGTTATCCGGGGCTGGCGGTCGAGAAACTGATGGACGATTACTACTATCCGATCGTCAGTCCGCACTTCAACCGCGGCCGGCTGCCGCGCGCGCCGGGCGACATCCCGCGCAGCCCGCTGCTGCGCAGCGACGGCGAGCCGTGGACGCCGTGGTTCCGCGCCGCCGGACTGGACGCGCCGGAGCCAGCCGGCGGGCTGGTGGTGCAG
>JBAUJK010000175.1:0-14396 GCA_049683695.1 Burkholderiaceae bacterium | reverse complement strand
TAGACCGTCAATCGACCAGCCGGTTCTTGATCGCGTAATGGGTCAGCTCGGCGTTGTGGCGCAGCTTCATCTTCTGCAGCACGCGCGAGCGGTACATGCTGATGGTCTTCACCGACAGCGCCAGTTCGGCCGCGATGTCGGATACGCTCTTGCCGGACGCGATCATGGTCAAGGTCTGGTATTCGCGGTCGGACAGCGCTGCGTGGGCCGGCTTTTCGTGGTCTTCATCGAGCTGGCGCGCCAGCTCCTCGGCCAGCGCCGGGCTGACATACTTGCGGCCGGCGGCGACCTGCCGGATCGCGGTCACCAGCTCGGCCGGAGCGCTCTGCTTGTTCAGGTAGCCGGCCGCGCCCGCCTTCAGCGAGCGGATCGCGTACTGGTCCTCGCGGTGCATCGACAGCATCAGCACTGCCAGCTTCGGAAACTCGCGCTTGATCTGCTTGAGGATTTCGATGCCGCTTTTGTCCGGCATCGAAATGTCGAGCAGTACCACGTCGCACTGGCCGCGGCGAATCAGCTTGACCGCCTCGAAGCCGTTTTCGGCATCGCCGGCGACCGCGATGTCGCGGGTATCGGCCAGGATTTGCTTCAAGCCTTCGCGGACGATCGCATGGTCGTCGGCGATCAGGACGCGGATCTGGGCGCTGCGGTGTTCGGTCATGGCGTAGAAGGTTGGGACGTCCCGGACGCACCGGGCGGAAGTCGGATCGCGACCACGCTGCCGCCGCCCGGCGCCGGGCCGATGGCGAGGCTGCCGCCGAGCGCGCTGGCGCGCTCGGTCATGCCGCGGATGCCGAAGGAATGGGGTTTCAGGCGGTCGGTGGCGGCGATGCCGCAGCCGTCGTCGATGATTTCCAGCAGCACGCCGCCGTCGCCGCGCGCCAGACGCACCTGGACGCGGCTGGCATGCGCGTGCTTGCCGACGTTGGTCAGCGCTTCCTGGAAGATGCGGAACAGTGCGATCGCCTGGTCGGCGTCGAGATCGAGTTCGCCGACCTCGGACGTGAAGCGGCACGGGATGCCGAGCTGCTTCTCGAACTCCTGCGCCTGCCAGCCGATCGCGGTGACGATGCCGAAGTCGAGCACGCCGGGCCGCAGGTCGCGCGAAATGCGGTGCACCGATTCGATCGTGCGATCGACCAATGCATCCAGGTAGGCGGCTTTTTCGGCCAGCAGCGGGTTGCCCGCCGGCAGCCGCCGCGCCAGCAGCGCCAGTGCCATCTTGATCGCGGTCAGGTTACCGCCCAGATCATCGTGGATTTCGCGCGCGATGCGGGTGCGCTCCTGCTCCTTGACGCGATCGACGTGCGCAGACAGCTCCGCCAGCTGCGCACGCGAACGCCGGATCTCGGCCTGTTCCAGCTTGCTGTCGGTGATGTTGGTCATGATGCCTTCCCACTGCACCAGCCCATCCGCCAGCGCGCGCGGCGTCGCGCGCAGGTTGATCCACTTGATGTCTTTCCAGGCCTCGATCCAGATCCGGCCTTCCCAGTTCCAGGTCTTCAGGCTGGCGGCCGAAGCCGCCATCGATGCCAGGTACGAGGCGCGGTCGTCGGCCAGGATCAGTCGCAAGAGCAGGCCGGAATCGGCGTGCAACTGTTCGGCCGTCACCCCAAGCAGTGCGTGGCAGCCGTCGCTCAGGTACGGAAAGGCGACGCCGCCATGGGCATGCCGCTGGAACTGGTAGACCAGCCCCGGAGTATTGGTGGCGATCGCATGCAGACGCGCCTGGCTGCTTTGCAGTGCCTGTTCCGCCGCATGCTGGCCGCTCAGGTCGCGCGCGAAGGCGAGGATCGCTTGCGGACGTGCCGCCGGCAGCAGCCGCAGCGCGACCGGGTAGCGGCTGCCGTCGCGCCGGCTGAAGACGGCGTCGCATTCGAGCAGCTGGCGGCTGCCGTCGTGCAGCGGCCGCAGCCGTCGGCGCCAGGCGGCAGGGCTGACCCCGGTGGCGATGTCGGGCAATGCCAGCGCCTGCGGCCAGCCGTCCGCATATTGCAGGTTGGCGCCGGCGGCCGGACTCAGGAACAGCAGGCGCAGGCTGGCGGCATCGAAGGCCAGCATCTCGCAAAAGCTGCCGCGCAACAGCGCCGGCAGCCATTCGGCAGCGGGCGCCGGAAGGTCGGGAAGGCCGGCGTCCGGCGAGCGGGCAGGGGACAGGAAGTCGTTCATCGCGCCGCTAAATCATTTTTTCCGTGACGGCGCGTAGCGGCGGCGTCCATTGCCGCTGCCACTGCGGGAAATCTTCGGCCGGCATCGGGTAGCCGACGAAATACCCCTGCGCCTGGTCGCAACCCATGCGCGCCAGCATCTGCAGTGCGACGCCGCTTTCGACGCCTTCGGCCACTACCCGCAAGCCCATGTTGTGGCCGAGGTCGACGGTGGAGCGGACGATGGTGGCGTCGTCGACGTCGTGCTCCATGTTCAGCACGAAGGACTTGTCGATCTTCAGTTCGTGCACCGGCAGCCGCTTCAGGTAGGAAAGCGAGGAATAGCCGGTGCCGAAATCGTCGATCGACAACTCCACCCCCATCGCGTACAGCCGCTCCAGCGTCTGCTGCGCGCGCACCGGGTCGTCCATGATCGCGCTCTCGGTGATCTCCAGGCAGAACGACGACGACGCCACCTGGTGGCGGGTCAGGATGTCGACGAACTTGGCCGGCAGGTCCTGGTCGAGCAGGTCGCGGGTCGACAGGTTGACTGAAATCTTCAGTTGCATCCCGCGCGCCTGCCACTGGCTGGCTTGCGCTGCAGCCTGCTCCAGCACCCAGCGCGTCAGCAGGCGGATGAAGCCGGTCTTTTCGGCGAACGGGATGAAGTGGTCGGGCTGGATCATGCCCCGTTTCGGATGAAGCCAACGAACCAGCGCTTCGACACCGACCACCTTGCCGCTTTTCAGGATCGTCTTCGGCTGTACGTGCAGACGGAATTCGCCGTGGTCCAGCGCGTGCCGCAATTCGCCCAGCAGCGACAGGCTGTCCTGGCTGGTCTTGTCGATCGCCGCCTCGTACACCACGGCTTCGTTGCCGCTGTGCTTGGCGGTATACATCGCCACCTCGGCTCGCGACAGCAACGATTCGGAGTCGTGGCCATGCTCTGGAAAACCGGCGATGCCTATGGAGGCGCCGAGATCGATGGTCTGGTCTTCCAGCGACAGCGGTTCCTCCAGCGATTCCAGGATCCGGGCAGCGACCGTCTGTGCCTCGTCTAGCCGGCTATCCGGCAGCAGCAGCGCGAACTCGTCGCCGCCCAGCCGGGCGATCTGGTCGGAGTTGCGCATCTTCAGTGCCGCCAGCCGCTGTGCCACCTGGCGCAGCAGCGCGTCGCCGAACGAATGTCCGAGCACGTCGTTGACGTGCTTGAAACGGTCCAGGTCCATCATCAGTACGTGGCAGCGCAAGTCGTATTTGCGCGCCTGAGTCAGCGCGCTGTCGAGCAGCGTCACGAACTGGGCCCGGTTCGGCAGGCCGGTCAGGTTGTCCCAGTAGGCCAGGCGGCGGATTTCCAGCTCGCGGTTGGCGATGCCCTCGCGCATGCCGGAGAACGCGCGCGACAGTTCGCCGATCTCGTCCTGGCGCCCGATATCGATCCCGCCCTGGTAGTAGTCGCCGCTGCCGAGGCGCTTGGCGCTTTCGGCCAGCTGGCGCAGCGGACCGGTGATACGGCGTGCGGTGACGATGCTGCCGATCAGCGCCAGTGCGATGCCGACCGCGGTCAATAGCAGCAGCGTGGTCTGCAGCCGGCGGTAGGGTGCGACCGCCGCTTCGATGGATTCCTGCAGCACCACCACCGCAGTGTGGTCGGCGTTTTGCGCCAGCCGGAAAATCCGGATCCCGTATGCGCCGTCGCCCAGCTGCAACTCGGACGGCAGCGCTGCGGCCGACGCGCTACGCTGCATTTCCTGCGCCAGCGCAGCAGCAGCGCCTTCGTCCAGCGATGACACGCCGGCTTGCCAGCTGCCGTTTTCGCCGCGTGTCAGGATCGTGAACTGCAGTGCCGTCAATTCGCCGATGTCGGCCGCCAGCGCGCCGCCGAGTTCCGCCGCCAGCACCACCCACCCGTTCATGGTGTGCTCCTGTACCGGAAGCGCGGCGATCTGGAAGGTGCGTCGATCGGCCAGCGCGATCCCGCTTGCCTGGCCGTTCTGTTCGGCGCCGTCCACCAACTGCATGACCGCGCGCTCCAGACCTTTCGGCGGCGTGCCGCCGGCCGCCGCCTGGATCCGGCGGTCAGGGCTGACCAGTAACGTCAGCGCGGCGCCGCTGCTGGCGCCTTGCGCGTCCAGTCGTGCGCTGATGGCACCATGGTCGGACTCGGCCAGCGCCTGGCCGAAGGCGGCGTCCTGTGCCAGCAACCGGGCGCTCTGCATCAGCGCCAGCGCCTTCTGTTTCAGCAGATGCCGGAATACGCGTTCCCCGGTCGCCAGATCGTTGTCGATCGCCGTCCGCGCGTTGTCGCGGATGTCGGCGCGAATGGCGAAAAAACCGGCCAGCTGTACCGCCAGGATCAAAAACAGGAAAAAGAGGACGATGCGGCTTTCAAGACTGCGCAGACGCATGAAAATTCCTAATGTGCGACCGCGTTGGCCTTGAAGGGAAATGGAAGCGATGCGCGAATAGCCCGCAGGAAATTGTAGCGCCACGGCCCCCGGCCTTGGAAGCTGTCGGCAATGGCTGTAGTCCTGCTGTTGTGGAATGCCGACGAATCGGGCGCGCGGTGGCGCACTGATCCTACAGGGAGCCAAGCGATACCGGCCAGTTGGAAGGTGGGGAAAAACTGCGGAACGGCATTGTCCGGGGCAATCAACTCTGAATCCTTTGCGATCGGGACGGCCTGGGACACTACGCTGCCGCCCGGAAAGTATGTGGCGGGGACTTTAGCATAATTTTTTTACAAGTCCGCTTACAATTGTCATGTTCGATGCCAAAGCGCACGCTGTAGGCGCAGCGATGTTGCGTATTCCAGACTGGCATGCGACGACAGGGAAAGTGCACGCTTTTGGGTACCGGCTCGGACGCTGCCGTTTCCGCAAATTTGCGCTTTCAAAATGAAAAAAACTCGTCTATAATTCACGCTTTCGCGGCTGTAGCTCAGCTGGATAGAGTACTTGGCTACGAACCAAGGGGTCGTGGGTTCGATTCCTGCCAGCCGCACCAGTAAAATCAAGGGGGTTCCGTTCACAAGACGGGACCCCTTTTGTTTGCGTGTGACAGATTTGTGCCACCGCCCCCGGCGCTGCCTTCCCGTAACGGCTCCAACCGATCCGCATACGGCGCCAAGTGGTCCGCCGACATGTGCGCGTAACGCCGCACCATCTCCGGACTCTCCCAGCCGCCCAGCTCTTGCAGCGCGAAGAGTGGCGTGCCGCCTTGCACATGCCAGCTGGCCCAGGTATGCCGGAGATCGTGCCACCGGAAATCCTGAATGCCGGCCCGCTTCAAGGCGTCGTACCAGGTCTTCGTGCTGACCTGGGTGATGGTCTTGCCCCGAAAGGTAAACACGTGCGTTGAATGCTTGCCGACCTGCTTGGAGATCAGCGCCACCGCTTCCGCATTCAACGGCACGGCAATCGCCTTTCTCGCCTTGGCCTGATCGGCATGAATCCACGCCACGCGGCGCACCAGGTCGACTTGCGACCATTGCAGACCGGTGACATTCGCCCGACGCAAGCCCGTTGCCAACGAAAAAGCCGCCATGTCTGCCAGATGCGACGGCAATTCGGCTAGAAGGCGTTGTGCTTCGTCCCGCGTCAAATACCGGATACGCCGGGTCGGCTCGCGTAGCATGCGGACATGCGGCGCCTTGTCCAGCCATTCCCAATCGTTGACAGTTTTGCGCAGGATCGCCCGTAGCACTTCCAACACGCGATTGACGGTCGCATTTGAAACGCCCTCGACAAGTTTGGCTTCGGTGATCCGGTCAATCAAGGACCGGGAAATGGTTTCGAGGGACTTGCCGCCCAGGTGCCGATCGAGCCAACGCAAGTGAATCTTGTCGGTTTCAATCGTCGCCTTGTGCGACTGTTCCTTCAGCCATCGAACCACCGCATCATTCCAGCTACGCTCCGGGCGGTCGCCCAGCTTGGTGATCCGCCAGGCTTCCGCCTTCAGCTTGTCGTGCAGTTCTTGCGCGAGGGTTTTGTTGTCAGTCCCAGCAGATTGGCGTACTCGCTGTCCATTCGGCGCAACGAAGTCGATCCACCAGACGTGATTGCGTTTTCTGAGTGACATGATTCGATCTCCTTTCTAAGAGTCACTCGCAACGCTTGCCGACTTCCAGCATAGAGCGAGCGTAAATACTCGACAAGGTCCACATCGATGAAAACCCAAGCGCGCCCCGCCTTGGCCCCCGGGATCGTGCCCGCCTTGGCGCGGCGTCGGACCTCTTCCGGGTGCATCCGGAGGAAATGGGCGGCTTCGTGAAGGTCAAGCGTTTTCATTTGATGAGATCGCTTGGCTTATCGATGCAGGGGTGCTGTAAGCGGCGCGGTGTGCCGTCGCGCCGAAGTTTTTCTAGAACCGCCTCGGGGCTACCCTCGACTTCCAACATCACGTTCAGCAAAGGGCCGTAAGCCAACGCTGCATAGGAGGTCAGATGGTCGTAGCCAATCCGCATCTGCTTTTGAATGGTGCGGATCAGCGTCATTTCTTCCTGCACCCAGGTCAAAAGGTGTGGGTAGCTGCCGACGAAGTAACGGGCAGGGTCAAGCAGTACTTCCCACGGCACCACCCGGTCCTTGTTGTGCAGTTCGACCTCCCAGCGCACCCACGGATGCCAAAGAGCGCCGAGCTGTTGGCCTTTCTCGTAGACCCGAATCATCTTGCCGTTTTTGCGCTTGCCGACATAGAAGGTGCGGCCCTTGCCATCGGGATCGGTCCAGTTCCCGGCGTTGCCGCAAGTTGGCTTGTTGCCGCCGCTACCGAAGGCCCCGGCCAGGTATTGCTCGACCGCCCAATCCACCGAGTGCGAACCGCTGTAGTCGTCCACCGCCCCATCCCACCGGGTGATGCGCGCCCGGCGCCGGTTGGCAAAATAGTCCACGACCGCCGCCCAATCTTGAATTAGGGAGCAGGCCGTACCCGGCAGACTGACCAACACGGTTCCCGCTTGGCCGCCAATGCAGAGAATCCCGGTGCTTTCGCCCAATTGGAATGAACGCTGGTACTTGTGCAAGCCACGCTGCCGATCTACCGCAGGCGCGAATTTTTCGCCCAGCAGATCGAACAATTCTTGAAAAAGGCCAGCGAAGGATTCTTCTTCTGGATCAAATTTGAATGTGCAGTTCAGATAGTCGGTGATGGCCGCGTAGGGGTGCAGTCCGTTCGACGAGATGGGAATCAGCGTGCAAGCGCCAGGTGCCTGACCAGTAGGGCAGATAAGGTGGATTTCACCGGTTTCGGGATCGATGTATGTGTAGGTTGATTTGCCGATCTTTCCCCCCTTATTAACCGTGGGGGGGGGCGCCTGCGGTGCGGGCGGGCGTCGCGCTGGCGCGCTGCCGTCCGTCCGCGCCTGCGGCGCAGAACCTGCCAGTTCGGGTAAGGGAAGGATGTGAGGGAGCTTCATGACCCTTTCGTGCTAAGGGACCTGAGGCTCCTTTGTCAAGGGATTTTATTACCCCTTATGTGCGCCGGCTGGATCTGTCAGTTCGCGTCGGTTTTCAATCGGTATGTCGCCGCTGACGGCCTTCCAGAAGTTGCCTAGCTTGGTCGCCATTTCGTAGCCTAGCGAGCGCATGGCAATCGGTCCTTCGGGTACAAAGAACTCGCGGATTTGGATGCCGAGGATTTCTTCGTATTTGCGGATGGTGCGCTTGTTGTGGATCATCACCAGCACCTTCCAGCCAACGTAATCGCCGAGCATCAGCATGCCGAATGCTTTTTCCAGTTCGTCGGTGTTGCCGGAATACCGGTTCAAGGCATCGTTGACAATTGCTGTCAATTGTTCGGCGCGTGCTGTCGGGTGGACCTGGTCGACCGGTGGGGTAGGGTATTTGTCTTTACGTGCCATCGAATTCTCCTGAATCGCTAAAGCATAAACGATCAAGGGGTATTCGGCAACCTGTGCTTCGTGGTCCACACATACCCACCGCCCCCGGCGCCCTTAGGCGTGTGATGCGCCGACGCCGGGGGCCGTGGATATGTGTTCATTTCTTAGGTATATTGTCCAACAAGAAATATTTCTAGAAATGCTACGCGTTGGCGAGATTCTCGAGGGAAGGCGACATGAATGGGCAGTGGATCGGCGATTTTTCCGGTACAAATACCGGAACAATTATGGTTAATATGGATTCGCTTTCTACTCATTTCGCTGGGGTGGCCTATGTGAATGATGCTCGGAGCGGAATGCCTGGAATTGCTGTCTTTCTCAAAACGAAGGACAAAAAGCACAAGTTTCACCTTACTCTAACGAGAATTAGTTTTTCGCCGACATACCGAGGAGGAGGGGAGTTCATCACTTGGGATCAGTTCCCAAGGATTTTTCCTGACATTGTGTTACCAACAAATATTGCAGTTGAAGGTGAATGGAGTGACACATCGCTCACCCTTAATTGGACTACGGACATCGGTACAAATGGGAACTGCACACTCCACAAAGGGATAAGTGACCCTCGATCTGGATTTCCATTAAAAACAATGGGGTGGGCCGATTTCAAACGGATGGTGGCCCAACTAGACCACCGGCGATTCATTTTTCGAGGGCAGAGTGATACATGGCCGCTTAGAACAAGTTTTCATCGTACTGGGCGAGCCGATCTCTTAAAATTTTTGAATGTTGACGTACCAACTTTGCACAGAACCCTTAGTGCGAGAACCAAGCATATTTTTAACTTGGAAATGCCGAATCAAAATGGCGCATTCTTGAATCTCGTACAGCATCATGGGTATCCGACCCCATTGCTTGATTGGTCGTTTTCGCCATTTGTCGGAGCTTTTTTTGCTTATCGAGGTATAAGCAGTGTCGAGGCAAACAAGGCTTCCAAGACAAAAAGGGTACGTATCTTCATTTTCGACCAAAAACAATGGAGAGAAGATTTCCCGCAGATGACACAGTTGTCGCTAGGTTCTCCACATTTCTCACTATGGGAATTTATAGCAATTGATAATGAGAGAATGATTCCACAGCAAGGTATTTCCAGCGTTACTAACGTGGACGATATAGAGCGTTATTTAGCAAAATGTTGTACAACGGCGCGCAAAACATATCTGCGGATCGTTGAATTACCATGGAAAGATAGAGACAAAGTGATGAAAGAATTGAGTCTGATGGGAATTACCGCTGGTTCGCTGTTCCCGGGTCTCGATGGGGCATGCGAAGAGCTGAGGGAGAGAATGTTATCAACGTAATGCTCGGTGAGGTTATTCCGCAGGTTCGGTTTCCGTATTATGAACTGCGCCGCACTACATCGCTATCCCTCAATAAAATTCAAAAATTATTCACGTTTAGATAGTAGGTAAATAACGCAACGATTTTCATGTAAACGATTAAATTAATAGAAAATCATTTGGACAGTAGATTCATAGCCTATTGACGTATTTCCAGTTTATCTTTGTGACCCACTGGCATCGCATGTGCCATATTTGTGACTGGATGTCGTCGAAAGTGAAATTGGCAAGCGTTATAAGTGATTGATTTATATGGCTTCAAATAAATACAAAGTCGACTACGAACCAAGGGGTCGTGGGTTCGATTCCTGCCAGCCGCACCAGTAAAATCAAGGGGGTTCCGTTCACAAGACGGGACCCCTTTTGTTTTGGTTGGTCGATGCAGCGGAACCGCAAGCCGAGGCACGCCGGAACGAACCGGCTCATGCCAACCAGCCAACCAGCCTCCTCAGAAAACCAGGCGGGTCGGCATGGCCATCAATGACTTAGGCTAGGGCGGACTTTTGGCTCGTGCTTCAAACCCGTCCCGCAACGCTTGGTTTGACGCAAAAAGGCCTTCGATATCGGGACCGTCCCGCCCGGACGCGGTCGTCCGGGCGGAGCGATCCGCTACTCCAGGGCGACGACCGGCTTATCCAGAGTCGCGTCGAAGCTCATTTTCCGTGGCGCGGTCGGCGTCCACTGCTCCCAGGCCGTGCCGAGGCTGCTGTTGCTGGGATTCCCGGTCCGGATGAATGCCGCGATGCTCTTCTGCATCAGGCTGGAAAGAGCCAGTCTGCCCGGTTCGTTGGCTTTGCTCCAGCCGAAACTGTTCAGGCTCAGGTTGAAGTTGCCGAAGATGAAGGGCAGATCCCCCGTGTGCCATGCGCCGTAGACATCGTTCCATGGTGCCGGCTGCTTGTTCCACTTGAAGTCGTACATGTACAAGGGAACCTGCGGGTAATAAGCGGTGTTGGTCGCGACACCAAGACCGAGGAAGCCGGCCGTGGTGATGCTCGGCCCCGGAGTGATGCGGTTCGGGTTGTTATAGATGTAGGCGTTGTAGTTCTCCAAGGTCAGCGGCGTGACGATGCTGCCGTCGATCACATCTTCGAACTTGAGGTTGCCGACCGTGCCGAGGTAAGTGCCGTTCATCCACTTGATCCGAGTGTAGTCGTCGACCTTGAAGGCGGATGAAAAGAGCTTGCCTTCTTCCGAGGTATTCCCGACCAGTTGCGGAACCTTGTTGAAATTGCCGCTGGTGATCGCAGCCGTCACGTTGGCGGGGATGACGGTGCCGTCCGCAATCGGTGCGACGGTGGCCCACAGCGTTGCGGTGGACGACCCGGGCTCGAAGGTACGCGAGCCGGTGCCCCATTTGCCACCAGTCGGATCGACCTGGATATCGTAGAACTCGGCATTGGACTTGCTCATCAGGTAGTTCTTGATCCACGTGTCGGTCTGAGCCGTTCGATACGCGTCGGCGGAAGCCTTGTCGGTAGCAAAGCCATCCTTGATCAGCAACGCATTGATGATGGCATTGGCCTTGTTGTTCGCGGCTGTCGGCGAGCTGCCGCCGACGCCACCGCTGATCGAAATGGCTTTATGGAACAGATCCTTGGCAAGCGGCGAAACGATCAGGGCATTGACGTTCGTCGAGCCGGCCGATTGGCCCATGATCGTCACATTGTTCGGATCGCCGCCGAAATTCGCGATGTTGTTCTTGATGAACTTCAGCGACTGGATCAAGTCCAGAACAGCGAAGTTACCGGAGTCCCTGAGAGGATCGCCGGTGTTCAGGGCCGGATGAGCAAACCAGCCCATCACGCCGAGGCGGTAGGGGACGGTGACGACGATCGCATTGGCGTTGTTCGCCAGATTGCCGCCGAGGTAGATCGGATCATAGGAAGCGCCGACGACGTTGCTGCCGCCGTGGATGAAGACGATTACCGGCAGCTTGGTGCCGTCGTCGTTCGACGGGCGCCAGATATTCAGGTACAGGCAGTCCTCGGAACCGATCGTCTTGTAGAAGTTTTCCCAGATCGCGCTGTAATCCTTGCCCTTGGGGGCCGGACCGAACATGCCGCCCACCTGGGTGCAGGCATCGCTGTATTCCTTGGCCGGCCTGACATTCGTCCATTTGTCGGGAGCTTGCGGCGGCTGCCAGCGCAGGTTGCCGACCGGCGGCTTGGCGAACGGAACGCCGAGCCAGGCCAGGGTCTTCTCGTTGGTGTTCGCCACGCCTTCGATCTGGCCATATTCCGTGGCGCGCACCAGGTTCGGGCCGCTATCGCCGCCCGAGTCCGAGCTGCTGCCGCCACATCCGGCCAGCCCGAATCCCAAGACGGCCGACGTCACCAAGGCTGCGGTGACCGGCTTCATTTTGCAGATGTTCATGTCTCACCTCCGTTTTTAGTTGGGCCCGCAGCACATTGCCGCCGGCGTCTCTACCAATATTCTGGCCTCCGTCTTCAGCATGGCTGAAAGGCTTTGGCCTCAAACATCGATTGCGGTAGGAAAAACCACCCGGCCGGCAAACGCGTCTGGATAGCGGACAACTCCCTAGGCGCGTGCGAGCTCCTCCCTACGGAAATACACTTTCAATGATTGTCGGCGCGGCGACAATGTGCGGTCTGCACACAAAAAAACGGATTCCTATGTAATAACCGGACCCTTTCCGGCTTGCGGCCACCACCGCCGCGTGACGCATTTTTCCGGCTTCCTGATCGGCTCCCATCGGTTGGCCGATCCTCCTCGCTGTGCCGGTTGCGCGTAGCCGCCGCGCGCGCCACACTGCCGACTTCAACCCAACGAAGGAACGCCCATGACCGATTCCGCCTCCACCGCCATCGATGCCCGCCTAGAACGACTCGGCATCACGCTGCCATCGCCACCGGCGCCGGCCGGCTCCTATTCGCGCGTCGTGGTGCGCAACGGCATCGGCTTCATTTCCGGCCAGTTCCCGCTGGTCGACGGCAAGCTGGCCTACGCCGGCTGCGTTGGCGCCGACCTCAGCGAAGAGGAAGGGCGGCTGGCGGCACGGCTGGCGGCGATCAATGTGCTGGCGCAGATCCGCGCGCATCTGGGCGGCTTCGACGGCTTTGCCGGGCTGTTGCGGGTCGACGGTTACGTCGCCTGCGCGGCCGGCAATTTCAGCCAGCCGCAGGTGCTGGACGGCGCCTCGGACTTGCTGGTCGAGGTATTGGGACCGGAGCTTGGCGCGCATGCACGGACCGCCTTTGCGATGACGCAGCTGCCGCTCAGGGCGCCGGTCGAACTGGCGGTCAGCTTCGCCACCGTCACACGCTAGTTCCGACTCTGCGGCATACTGCCCTTTCCAGTATTGCAACGAGAGGGGACAGATGCCGGCAGCAGAGCAGGATTTTTCCAAGGGTGCCGCCTTCGTGCGCGGCCAGTACGTGCCGATCGCCGAAGCTACGATTTCGATCACCGACTGGGGTTTTTTGCGTTCCGACGCCACCTATGACGTGGTAACCGCGTGGGACGGCGCCTTCTTCCGGCTGGATGCCCACCTGGAACGCTTCCTGCGCAGCTGCCACCGCCTGCGGCTGGATCCGGGCCGCACGCCGGCGCAGATCGTCGAGGTACTGACGCAATGCGTGCGGCTGTCCGGCCTGCGGGAATCCTATGTCGAGATGATCTGCACCCGCGGCCAGCCGGCCTGGGGTTCGCGCGACCCGCGCCAGGCGGCGAACCAGTTCTATGCGTTCGCGGTGCCGTTCGTCTGGATCGCCAACGAGGAGCAGCGCACGCGTGGACTGCACGTGATGGTCAGCGACATCGCGCGCATCCCGGCGCGCTCGGTCGATCCAACCGTCAAGAACTACCATTGGAACGACCTGACCATGGGCCTGTTGGGGGCGCTCGACGCCGGCGCCGACAGCGTGCTGCTGACCGACGGCGCCGGCAACATCGCCGAGGGACCGGGATTCAACCTTTTTTGCATCAGCAACGGCGTGCTGGTGACGCCGGCCGAAGGCGTGCTGGAAGGCATCACCCGCCGCACCGTGCTGGAAATGGCGCAGGCGCTCGGGTTGCCGGTGCAGCTGCGGGCCTTGCCGGCGGCGGAATTGCGCGGCGCGCAGGAAGCCTTCCTGTCCAGTTCCGGCGGCGGGGTGCTGCCGGTGACGTGGGTCGACGGTCGCGCTATCGGCGACGGCGCGCCCGGACCGCTGACACGGCGGCTTGCCGACCTGTACTGGGAATGGCATCGTGACCCGCGCTACAGCACCCCGATCGATTATTCCGCCTGAACCGCTGCGGCGGACAACCTGCCGGAGTACGACGATGAACCTGCGTCTGCCATATCCATCCCCGCGCCTGCTGCCGGTGCTGCTGTGCCTGACGCTGGCCGCCTGCGCCAGCTGGCGCACGGAACCCACGCCTGCGCCGGTGTCCGACGCCTGCGCGCTGCCCACGACGACTGTCGCCGGTGCCGCGGCGGCGCTGCCGGGAGCCGCTGGTGCGCCCGAGGTGGCGACCGGCTATACGCCCAAAAACCTGGTACGCGCCGACAGCTTCATGGCGATCACCAACAATCCGCTATCGACCAAGGTTGCCTGTGACATCCTGAAGCGTGGCGGCAGTGCGGCCGACGCCGCGGTGGCGGCGCAGATGGCGTTGAACCTGGTCGAACCGCAGTCGTCCGGCATTGGCGGCGGCGCCTTCATCATGTACTACGACGCCGTCACCGGCCGGGTGCTGGCCTACGACGGCCGCGAAACCGCGCCGGCCGCCGCCGATGAAAACTACCTGCGCTGGAAATCGGCCGCCGACCGCACGCCGCCGCTGCCGGACGCGATGCGCAGCGGCAGGTCGATCGGCACGCCGGGCGTATTGCGGGCGCTGGAAATGCTGCACGCGGAACATGGCCGGCTGCCGTGGCCGCGGCTGTTCGCGCCGGCGATCGAGATGGCGGAGGCAGGCTTCCCGGTGCCGCAACGGCTGGCGGCGTCGATCGCCGAGCCGGCGGCGCTGGCGCGTATCCGGCACGAACCGCGTATGGCGGCGCAC